>NZ_JBVVPV010000001.1:0-89896 GCF_055811735.1 Mesorhizobium sp. WSM4850
TTGCCGAACAGGATGCGATCGCCGGCCTTGACGTCCAGCGGGACGAGCTTGCCGGCTTCGTCGCGGGCGCCGGAACCGACGGCGATGATCTCGCCTTCCTGCGGCTTTTCCTTTGCCGTGTCGGGGATGATGATGCCGCCGGAGGTCTTGGATTCGGATTCGACCCGACGAACGACCACGCGGTCATGCAGCGGCCGGAAATTCGACTTTGCCATTTTGGATATCCCTGGTGCGGAGGTTGAAAGGTTCTCCGTTGCCGGAGCGTGGTTAGCACTCGCCAGTGGAGAGTGCTAACGTGGCGCTGAAATAGGCTGCGGGCTCGTACTAGTCAAGACGTACGAGGGGACGGCCGAAGAGCAAAGGATTTGGAATCGGCGCGGAAGCCTCGCCCCCGTTACGGTGCATCCAACTGCCTAAGCGAGCGTTTCGGCCGTAAGCTCTGGGCCAACTTTCGTCTCTGTTTGGAATGTGAAATTATGTGAAATTAGTGGCCAAGCAGTCGGCCGGAATCGATGGCCAGCCAAACAGTCTTGAGCTTTTTGCAATTCATCAGAACCTAAGTGGCATCGCCCAAAGGAGCGCTTATCGCAATCGATGGTCTGCAAATGCCTGCCGAAGCGCCTGGCAATCCTAAAGCAAGGCGCTCGCAATTTGCTCGTTCGGTAGGTTCCGATCAGCAGGTCGATAGGAATGCTCGTTTTGAGGACGATGTTTGGGATTTCGTGATCGAGCTGGATTGTTTCCGTGGTGAGGTTTGCGTCGGCGATTAGATAGACAAGATGGCGCGCCCGTCCAGTGCGCCTACCGCGCGAATCTCTCCCTTCACGAATTCCGCCGTGAACGCAGCGCGTTGAGCCGCAACGGCACCGGAAAGCCTTGACGATCATGCCGGGTACTGGCGTGTGCTGCGATGTTGTAGGTGGTCACGCGGGCCTTGACGTCATTGCGACGGTAAATGAGCAGCGGGGACCGGGTTGGGGGGCTTGGGGTTAGTCCCCGCTGCTTTGAGCTGCCTTCACAGGGTGCAGTGGCAGCACAACTAAAATAGTGACTGAGCGATGACAGGACCCAGACAGCGGAGCCTTGGGCACCCTGTCAGTCTTACATCGGCTAGTGCCGCCCCCCAAGGCTACCCGGGCGGGTGTCTCAAGAGTGCGGCCGGGGACGGACCTTCAAAGATTGCGACTTCCGCACCCCAGCCTACACTCCGGCCTGACGCGCGTGCCCACCCAATGACGAGTGCCCACCCAATTGACCCCAGCGTCAAGCGACAGGTCATTAGTAGCCGATAAAGATCGCCCCCAAATCGGCCGCTTGGGCTAGCTCGGATAGACAATTCGGGTGAGCGGGTTCAACGGGGTCAAAAGGAGGGGTCGGAATATCCGGGCCAAATTTTCTTACGACCCATCGGATAACAGGCTCATGCGTGGCACCCCCCGTGCCCCTTCGGTTTCACCACACAGGCCCGAGCGAGACGAGCCGCCAGACGCCGAGAGGCTGCCCGGTGGCGGTACCTCAGACCGACATGAGCACGCGCTGGCGGGGCTATCCTTGTCCAGCGGTTGGAGTGCGGAGTGTGCGTAGGGCATACCAATCGGGTCGCCTACTTGCGGCTGTCGTCAGTGCAACGTAGCTACCGGGTAACGAAATGGAGGGGTCTATGTTTCTATGGCCGCATTGCGCTCCTGGTCCTCAGGCCGCTCCCGGTACCGCCCTTCCTGCTTGGCCTTCCGGATACCCTGGGCCTGCCGCCGCCGCCTGTCGTCATAGTCCTTGCGGGCAATCGCGGCGATCATGTCCAGCATCATCCCGTTGATGGCCTCCTGCATTCGGCCGGTGAACTCGTCGGTTCCGCTTGAAGCCATGCTCCAGGAGGTGGGGAGGTCGAGACTGGTCTTCGTCTGCGCGATGTGGATCACCGGCTTCGACGTGCCAACCTGCTCGACGATCCATCTCGACAAGCCAATGAAGAACCACACTCTGATGCAGACGATCGCGCGCGGGAACCGAGTTGCGCCCGGCAAACAAGCGGGTCAGCGCGGATCGATCCGCTGCGCGACCAAACGCAGTCGTTGCGCGTGTGCAAGGTCGAGGAGGCGATCTTCAAGTTTACCGATCCCAACATTGCGGGGAAATCCAAGCTCACGCGGCGACTCGCGCCCGGTCGGCCGGATTTCCAATAACCATCCGCAGGAAACATCGCGGAGCGAACCGACGCCGACAGACGATCAATGACAAGCGTCTGAATTGTGACGACCTGCTCGCGCCCATAGGCCCCTTCGGCGACATCCCGCCAACGAACGCGTCCGCGCTGGCGAACCCAACGGACCTCGGCGACGGTGATATGCATATAGTCGCCGGCAATGCCAGGCCACGATCAGATCCATCGCAGCTTCGTTGCGCACCGGGACGACCGCGGCGACGGAGCACATAGCCTTCGGCCTGTTGGCCTTCGCGATACATTGGTTTTCGCGCGCAAGCGTCCACACCGCGTCTGCCGCTCCCTTCGCGCTGCTGTATTCCTCTATGAGCCTTTTCGCGATCGCCTCCCGCGTGGCGTCGTCCATTGACGCTGCATGCTCTCTGCGTAGCCGAAAGGCCTCGAGGAATCGCTGGTGCAAGGAAGAGACTGCCATCCGGAACTCGTTCACAATGTCGTTGATCACTGCTTGTGCGACAGAGGGGTTGGCGGGCCTTCGTTCTGAATGATCTTGAGTGAAACGGAGCCGGGTCGGCTGCTTACGTCGACCGCTTAGGAAGAGGCGACCGTCGCGCGTTGGGCCGAGCAGCACGGAAATGGCTGCAGAGAGATAGCACGCGGGTATAGATATTGGGACATGCGAACAGCGTGTCGGAGGAGCACCGTGTCGATGTCATCATCGGCATCGACGTAGATGCCGCGCATCAGCTTCACCAGTTTGTCCGTCTCTGCGTGTCTTCTCGATCGTTTCCCCGACCAGATGGAGAGGCATTCTAATTTTTCCGTACTTCAGTACGCGAAAGTACTGCCGAGAAAGCCTTTCTTGGGTCGTCTTCCGAAGCGGAAACGTTGAAGGACAGAGGATCATTGGGCCTATGTGTCCACGCTAGCACGGTGATTCATCCTAAAAAATGCACGACAAGCTCCATCGAACAGGAGATTTGTCGTCAACCTGCCAGCGTATTACGTGATGTTGCTAGCACCGAAGAATTTCAAGCATCAAAGACTTGCCCATGAACGACCTCAAAAAGGTGTGCCCACACAATGTCACAGCAGATGAGAATGCGAAGCTTTGGTCGATCGAGGATCGACAGGATTCGACACGACACCCATCTCCTGCCAGCCCATTCCCGTCTACTCGACCTAGGGCTGTCGAGCATGAGCAAGACCGTCCTTGCCTTATGGTCTGTGAACTCCGGCTTTGACCTCGCCGAATGGCAGTCGTAAATAATGCAGTCAAAAGTGTGCATACCGCGACGGCGACCACATTGTTTTAGTCTTTTCAACAGCCTAAGAATCTGACGGTATTCTTGACGGTATTCCTTGGAAAGATGATAAGATTTTATCAATCAAAACAAGCAGTTATAGACCTCATTGATCATTGAGTGGGAGTAGGGGAAAGACCTAATAAATTCGGCGAAGCGGCTGTTTTGGAGTAGATTAGCGTAGGATCTTCGGCGGTCCGGGAGTTCATCTGCCGCACATGATCAATGACGATCCTGATCGTCTTGTCACAGTAACGCCCGCCATAGTGATTCCACCGTTCACTCGATCGACCCGGATGTTTTACCACGAAGGATTCGCGTCCGACGCTGTGATGTCGCCCGGCATATTCTTCTGTTTCGAGGACCAGGCCCTGGAGCAGGCGCTTGAACAGGCGCGCCGGGTGCGTCACCTTCCAGTGCTCAACCGGCAGAAGCGAATGACGGGGCCTCATCTCGCTGAGTGATATCGCTCTGAAGGGCGAAAGTTCGAGCCTCGCGCCGCTTGCCAAAATCGCTGCACCGGACGCTGAACGGCACCTGCACGCCGCCTGAGGTTTCAGCGGCGGCGCTTGCGAAAATAGACGAAAGCGGCATGCCTTTAGAGGAACCAGGCATGCCGCCCATGAGTCCGACGGAATCGGCTTCCCTTGGAAATCCGTGGCGGCGCTCTCGGCTGATCGATGAGCATCGGCGCCGGCAAGGGCGACCCCTGTAGCAGGCGGCGATTTGTGTAAGCCAATCATGAAGGCCTACCGCCAGAAAGCACTGTGGCCTGAGATTTCAAGTCGGACTTGAAATATCAAGGCGCGCGGCGCACGATGGCGCAGAAATGCACCGAGAGGGAGACGGGGCGGAGGGCTGGAGCGTAGCAGCGCTTGGAGGAAGCCATGAACGTCAAAGCGATTCTCGAGGACAAGGGTCGAGCCGTCGAGACGATTGGCCCGAACGAGACGCTCGCCGTGGCGATCAACAGGCTCGCCGAGCACAGGATCGGCGCACTGGTCGTTACCAATGGCGATCGCAAGGTGGTCGGCATTGTGTCCGAGCGCGACGTCGTCTGCGCCTTGGACAAGCATGGGGCTGCGGCGCTGGAGCAGAGTGTCCGTCACGCAATGACCGCCAATGTCAAGCTCTGCACCGAGAACCACACGATCAACCAGGTCATGGAGATCATGACCACAGGCCGCTTCCGCCACCTGCCCGTGGTGAAGAACGGCCAACTGGACGGCATCGTCTCGATCGGCGACGTGGTGAAGAAGCGCATCGAGGAGGTCGAGCACGAGGCCGAAGAGATTATTCATTACATCTGGGCGGGGTAAGTTCGCCAAAGGCCCGCCGTCTGGCCGCGACGTCCTTTTTTCAGGGTTTCTGATCCCGTGCCGAACCTCCTTCGGCAGCCTGAATAACGGATAGGCAGGCTGCGGGATCGCATACCGTATCAGATGCTGAGACTTGGGCATAACGTAGCGCCAAACCATGTAATCTTGAGAAAAATTCGGTACTAGGGCACAATTTGTAGACGCATCTGAAGTGCGCAGCTATCTCAAACCCGGCCGCCTTGCGCCGAGTGACAGATCGCGGCGGAGGGTTGGCGTCGATGGATCAGGCGTTCTTTCTTCTGTTCGCTGCGGCGTCCGTGATCACGGCACTGACCGTGGTCCTGGCGCGGAATCCGGTTCACAGCGCATTGGCGCTGATGGCGTGTTTCCTGCAGATCTCGGCAATCTTCGTCTTGCTCGAGGCACCGTTGCTCGCTGTCATCCAGATCTTCGTCTATGTCGGCGCAATCATGGTCCTGTTCCTGTTCGTGATCATGATGATCGATGTGCGCGAAGCGGTATTGCAGCGGTTCTTGCCGGGCGGCAACCTGCCGGCTCTGGTGCTGCTCGTCCTGCTTGGGGTCGAGATGCTTGTACTGGTGCTCTGGAGCGACCGCTTTTCGGTCACGGAGCCCGTCGCGATGCGCGGCGGCGATCAGATCAGGCAGCTCAGCATGACACTTTTCGCCGACTATCTCCTACCGTTTGAAGCCGCCTCCGTGATCCTGCTGGCGGCCCTGGTCGGCGCCATCGTGCTGGCGCGGAAGGAGCAGGGGTGATGGTTCCGCTCTGGTGGTATATTTTGCTCGGAGTGGTCCTGTTCGTGATCGGAGCGGCGGGCGTGCTGCTCAGGCGCAATATCCTGGTCGTGCTGATGTCGCTGGAGTTGCTGCTCAACTCGGTCAACATCAATTTCATCGCTTTCGGGCGTTACTACGACGATTTCCGCGGGCAGATCTTCGCGATCTTCGTCATCGCAATCACCGCGGCGGAGGTTGCGGTCGCCCTCGGGATTCTGGTCGCCCTCGTGAGGAACAAGTCCACCCTCAAGGTCGACGACGTGACCATGATGAAAGGATAGCGGCTTGGACCCGGTGATATCGATCCGGCCGCTGCTTGCCGTCGGCGTCGCAGGCCTGGCGGCCCTTGCAGTTCTCGTTCTGAACAACCGCGAGAAACTCCGCGATCTCGTCTCGCCCTTGGCCGCGATCGCCATGTTCGCAATTGTCGCCTCGATGGCACCCACGGTGCTGGCCGGCGGGACGGTCGATTTGCGCCTGTTCGAGATTCTGCCGGGGATCGACTTCGCTTTCCGGGTCGATGCGCTCGGCATGGTGTTTGCCACCGTCTCGTCGCTCTTGTGGATCGTGGCGGCGATCTATTCCATCGGCTACATGCGCCACTTGAACGAGCACGCGCAGACCCGGTTCTTCGCCTGCTTCGCCGCCAGCCTCGCGGCGGCCGTCGGGGGCGCCTTCGCCGCCAATCTGTTCACGCTGGTGATCTTCTACGAGGTGCTCAGCCTCGTTACCTATCCGCTCGTCTATCACCATGAGGACGAAGAGGGATGGACGGGTAGCCGCAAGTACCTCGTCTATTTGATGGGGGCGTCGAAAAGCGTGCTTCTCGCCGCGCTGGCGCTGACCTACCATCTGGCGGGGTCGCTCGACTTCGTGCCAGGCGGGCTGCTGGCCGGGGTCGATGCCTCGCCGGCGCTGCTGACCGTGGTCTACTTCTGCTATCTGTTCGGCTTCGCCAAGGCCGCGGTGATGCCGATGCACGCCTGGCTGCCTGCCGCGATGGTCGCGCCGACACCGGTCAGCGCACTCTTGCATGCGGTGGCCGTGGTCAAGATGGGCGTGTTCTGCGTGCTGCGGGTGGTGTTCCATGTCTTCGGCACGGGGCTGGTGGACGGGCTGGGGCTCGGCATCGCAACGGCCTATCTGGTCTCGTTCACCATCCTGATGGCGTCCATCTACGCCCTGACGCGGGACGACCTGAAGGCGCGGCTCGCCTATTCGACGGTCAGCCAACTCTCCTACATCGTGCTGGGCGCGGTCCTGCTGTCGCCGGTCGCGATGGTTGGCGGGATCATCCACATTGCGGCGCATGCGTTCTCCAAGATCACGCTCTTTTTCTGCGCCGGGTCGATCTATTGCGCGTCCGGCAAGCGGAACATCAGCGACATGGCCGGCATCGGCCGCAGGCTGCCCTGGACGATGGGCGCGTTCTTCGTGGCCTCGCTCAGCATGATCGGGGTGCCGCCGACCGCGGGCTTCGTCAGCAAGTGGTATCTGGCGCTGGGCTCGGTGGAGGCGGGGGAGATTGCGTTCCTGGTCGTGCTCTTGGTGAGCTCGGTCCTGAACGCCGCCTACTTCCTGCCGGTCAGCTATGTCGCTTTTTTCGGGACGGAGACACAGGAAAGTCCGGCGACCGTCCGTGAAATTCCGATGGTGACGATCCCACTGGTCGCGACCGCGATCCTGTCGGTGTCGATGGGTATTTTCCCCGGCTATTTTCTCACCCTGGCGGAAGGAGTGGTCAGATGATCAGGCGTGTCGTCGATTTCTTTGGTGAGGCGAGATACGCGGAGCAACGCCGCCGGCTGTTTTATCTGGCGCTCGTTCTGATCGTCATCGCCGATTTTCTGGTCCCCCGCGAACACGCTGAATTCCTGTGGGACCGCTTGCCGGGCTGGTCGGCCGTCTATGGCTTCTTGTCCTGCGTACTGCTGATCTTCGTCTCCAAGTTCCTCGGCCATCAGGGCGGGTTGATGCGGCGCGAGGACTATTATGATTGACTTCGTCCATCCCGCCCTGCTGTTCATTCTTGGCGCCCTGCCGATCCCTTTTCTGAAAGGATCAATCCGCAAGGCCTATCTGATGTTGATTCCCGTGCTGGCGATCCTCGCCGTGCTCACCGTGCAGCCGGGCAGCTACGGCGCGGCGGAGTTCATCGGGCAGGAAATCCTGATTGCGAAGGTCGACAGGCTGAGCATCGTCTTCGCCACCGTTTTCACCATCATGGCGCTGATCGGCATGGTCTATGCGCTGCACCTGACGGGCGCCGGAGAGCATGTGGCGGCGTTCGTCTATGTTGGCAGCGCGCTCGGCGTGGTGTTTGCAGGCGACTACCTGACCCTGTTCCTGTTCTGGGAAGGTATAGCGTTTGCCTCTGCCTATCTGGTCTTTGCCCAGCGCGGCAAGCAGGCGATCCGTGCGGGGTTCCGGTATCTCATGGTCCATATCACCGGCGGCGTCGCCCTGCTGGGTGGCGTCATTCTCCACGGGCTCGCCACAGGTTCGCTGCTCTTCGGCCCGATCGAGGGGGGGATGGGCGTCGCCGCCTACCTGATCCTTGCCGGGTTCATGCTCAACGCCGCGGTGCCGCCTCTCAACGCCTGGCTGACAGACGCCTACCCGGAGGCGACCGTCACCGGAGCGGTGTTCATGAGCGCCTTCACCACCAAGACCGCCGTCTATGTGCTGGCCCGGGCGTTTCCGGGCACCGAGCTTCTCGTTTGGCTCGGCACGGCAATGGCGCTTTACGGCGTCATCTACGCGGTGCTGGAGAACGACTGCCGTCGGCTCCTGGCCTATCACATCGTCAGCCAGGTGGGCTACATGGTGGCGGGCGTCGGCATCGGTACCGAGATGGCGGTGAACGGGGCCTCCAGCCATGCCTTCGCGCATATCCTCTACAAGGCGCTCCTGTTCATGGGTGCGGGGGCGGTGATCCACGTCACCGGGCGGCGCAAGCTCACCGAGCTCGGTGGGCTCTACAGGACCATGCCGCTGACCGTGGCGCTCTACATGGTCGGCGCCTTCGCGATCTCGGCATTTCCGTTCTTCTCGGGCTTCGTGACCAAATCGATGGTGGTGGCCGCCGCCGGACAGGATCACCGCGCGCTGGTGGTGCTGGCGCTGACGATGGCATCATCTGGGACCTTCCTGCACACTGGGCTCAAGCTCCCGTACTACATGTTCTTCGGCATGGACCGGAAGCTGGAGGCGCGGGAGCCGCCCCGCAACATGCTTGTTGCGATGGGAATGGCGGCGGTGCTGTGCATCGCGATCGGGGTGTTCCCCCAACCACTTTACGCGCTGCTGCCCCATCCAGTCGACTTCGAACCCTACACCGGCGTCCATATCACCGAGAGCCTCGGCATACTGATGTTCACCGCATTGGGCTTCGTGCTGTTCCTCAGGGCGCTCGACCCCGAGAACACGATCAGCATCGACACCGACTGGTTCTACCGCAAAGGCGCGCGGCATTTCATGTGGCTCGCCGAAAAACCGCTGGCGCGCTACGAGAAGGCGGTGAGCGACGTGTCCGAGACCGCGGTGCTGCCCTTCCTACACGGAACCGCACGGGCCGGACTGCGGATCGATCTCAACGGTGTGGACGCCGTCGTGAACGGCGTCGCCCGCTCAATCCTGCGCGGTGGCGGTGCGCTGCGCAAGCTGCAGACCGGCGTCGTGACCCATTACGCGCTGGCGATGATCGTCGGTGTGATCGCAGCCATCGCCGTCTTCGCTGTGGTGTGGCGGTAGGGGTGCGATGGCGTTCCCGCTGCTTAGCCTCATCGTGTTCATGCCCGCCGCCGGGGCAGCGGTTCTGATGTTTCTCCGCAGCGACGATGCGGTGCGGTGGACGGCGCTAGGTGTCACCGTCCTCGACCTCGCTCTCTGCATCGCTATGCTGGCCGGCTTTGACACCACTACCCACGAGATGCAGTTCACCGAGACGCGCCCGTGGGTGCCCGCGCTCGGGATCACTTACGCGCTTGGAATCGACGGAATCAGCGCGCTCTTCGTGTTCCTGACCGCGCTATTGGGCTGGATCTGTGTGCTCGCCTCTTGGGTCGCGATCGACCGCAAGGTGAAGGAGTTCATGGTCAGCCTGCTGGCCATGCAGGCGCTGATGCTGGGGGTGTTCTGTGCGCTCGACCTGTTCCTGTTCTACGTCTTCTGGGAGGCGATGCTGATCCCGATGTACGTGATCATCGGCGTCTGGGGCGGCGACGGCCGGGTCTATGCGGCGTTCAAATTCTTCCTCTACACGCTGGCGGGCAGCCTTCTGTTCCTGATCGGTGTCATCGTGCTCTATTTCCACGGCGGCGAAACCTTCGACATCCGCGCCCTGATGGCGCAGGATTTGCCGTTCCGGGTCCAGTCCTGGCTGTTCTTCGCCTTCCTGATCGCGTTTGCGGTCAAGGTGCCGATGGTCCCGGTCCATACCTGGCTGCCGGACGCCCATGTGCAGGCGCCGACGGCGGGTAGCATCATCCTCGCCGGCGTTCTCCTGAAGATGGGCGCCTACGGCTTCCTGCGGTTCTCGCTGCCGATGCTGCCGGAGGCGTCGCTGTATTATTCGACGCTAATGCTTTCGCTTTCGGCGCTCGCAATCGTCTATGGCGGGTTACTCGCGCTGGCGCAGGACGACCTCAAGAAGCTGGTGGCCTATTCCAGCATCAGCCACATGGGTTTCGTGACGCTGGGTATCTTCACGTTGAACCTCCGCGGGCTCGAGGGCGGCATCCTGCAAATGTTCAATCATGGCGTAACGACGGGCGCGTTGTTTCTGTTCGTCGGCCTGATCTACGAGCGGACCCATACCCGCAGCATCGCGGATTATGGTGGGCTGATGAAGGCGGCGCCGGTCTATACCGCGTTTCTTGCGCTGTTCACCCTGTCGTCGATGGCGCTGCCGGGAACGAATTCGTTCGTGGGCGAGTTGCTGGTGCTGTCGGGCGCGTTTGCGGCCAATCTGGCCGTCGGCGCGGCCGCCGTTTTGGGGGCACTGCTGGGCGCGGCCTATCTGCTTGGCATGTACAGGAAAGTCGCGCTTGGTCCAGCCAGCATCGTCGTGCGGTTCAAGATTCGCGACGTAAACGCCCGCGAACTGGTGACGATCCTGCCGCTGGCGGTCTTCGTGCTCTGGGTCGGGCTCTATCCGAAACCTTTTCTCAACATCATCGGGCCTTCGGTGAGACATCTGCTCACGCAGGTGCATTCTAACGGGGGCGGCCAATGACCGCTGCCACGCTTTTCCAGTCGATCCTAGCGAGCCTGCCCGAGATCGTGGTGGTCACTGGGGCCTGCATCTTGCTGATTCTGGGACAGCTTGTGCCAAAGGGACAGGGGTATTTCCTCGTCTGGGCTTCCGCTGCAACCGTGCTGGTTGCGGCCCTGGCGACACTGTTACTGGCGGGCGAGGTGCGGCCGGCCTATTCGGGCATGTTTATCGCCGACCGCTTCGCGGTCTTCTTCAAGATGGTGTTCTACCTTTCGACCATCCTGACGTTCCTCCTGTCGCGAAAATATGCCGAGATCGAGGAGATCGCGTTGAGCGAATACTATGTCCTGCTGCTCTTTGCGCTTTCCGGCATGATGATCATGGCCTCGGCAACCGACCTTCTGTCGATCTATGTCGGCCTCGAGCTGATGGCGCTCTCGACCTATGTGCTCACCGGCTTCCTAAGGAAGGAGCGGCGGTCGAACGAGGCGGCGCTGAAATACGTGGTTCTCGGCGGGGTCTCGACGGGATTCTTCCTCTACGGCGTCTCGCTGATCTACGGGATCACCGGCACGACGCAGCTGGACGGGATGGCTGCGGCGGTGACCGGCGACCCGCTCGATCCCGGATTGCTCCTGGCGGTGGTCTTCATCGTCGCGGGGCTGGTCTTCAAGGTCGGCGCGGTGCCGTTCCACATGTGGGTGCCGGACGTCTATGAAGGCGCGCCGACGACAATCACGGCCTTCATGTCGGTCGCCCCCAAGGCGGCGGGGTTCGCGGTGATCCTGCGCGTGTTCCTCAACCCGCTGGTCGCCGCTTCCGACGCCTGGATCATCGTCGCGGTGATCGCGGTGGTGACGATGGCGCTCGGCAGCTTCGTGGCGCTGGTGCAGGACAATTTCAAGCGCCTGCTCGCCTATTCCAGCATCGCCCATGCGGGCTTCGCGCTCTTCGGCGTGGTGGCGGGTGGCGCCGACGGGATTGCCGGCGTGATGCTCTACCTGCTGATCTACGCCTTCATGAATCTTGGTATCTTCGGCATCGTCATCATGATGCGGAATGGCGATTTCTCCGGCGAGGTCATCGAGGACTACGCCGGCTTCGCCAAGTCGCATCGCGGGTTGGCGCTTCTGATGCTGCTCTACCTGTTCTCGCTCGCCGGCATTCCGCCGACAGCCGGGTTCTTCGCCAAGTTCTACGTGCTGGTGGCGCTCATCGAGCGGGGTTTCGTCACGTTGGCGGTGATCGCGGTGCTGCTGAGCGCCGTCGCCGCCTACTTCTACATCCGCATCGTCATGGTGATCTACATGCGCGAGCCGGAGCGCGCGTTCGAGCCTGCCCTGACGCCGTCCGTCCGCGCCACGCTCGCCTTGACCGCCGCCGGCACCATCGGCATCGGACTGTTTCCGGCGTGGTTTCTGAGGCTTGCCCAGAGTTCCGTGTTCGGCGGTTGACCACGATTGGGTTTGCAATGAACCGGCCAAGGGAATACTCTGGAGCGTACGAAAGGATGCCCTAGTCGCTGCACGAGGGCCAGCACCGCCGGCCTGAAGATTGGTCGGTCGCAGCTTGAGCAAGCCCTCGGTGGGTGACCAGGGCAGCGCGACATGACTGGAATGGAATTCCTGCCGGTTCTCTTCATGGTCGCCGGAATTGTCCTGGTGGCCGTGGTGACGCTGTTCGTCTCCTCGCTCCTGCGCCCGTCCAACCCCTATCCCGCGAAGAACATGCCCTATGAGTGCGGCATGGACCCGGCCGGCGAGGCCGCCGGGGGCCGCTTCAGGGTGCAGTTCTTCATCCTCGCAATCCTGCTGGTGGTGTTCGACGTCGAGGCGATGTTCCTGTTTCCCTGGGCGGTCGTGCTGAAGGAGATCGGGCTCGTCGGCTATGTCGAGATGTTTGTCTTCATGCTGCTGCTTATCGTGGGCTTCGCCTACGCCTGGCTGAAGGGAGCGCTGGAATGGGAGGAGTAGGCGAAACGATCCGCGACAGCGTGCTGTTCACCACCGCCGACAGTGTCATCAGCTGGAGCCGGCGGTCGGCGCTCTGGCCCGAGACCTTCGGGATTGCCTGCTGCGCCATCGAGATGATCTCGGCCGGCTGTGCCCGCTACGATCTCGACCGCTTCGGCGTGGTGTTCCGGCCTTCGCCGCGCCAGTCCGACGTGATGATCATCGCCGGCACGGTGACGCGGAAGTTCGCTCCGGTCGTGCGCCGGCTCTATGACCAGATGCCGGAGCCGCGCTGGGTCATCGCCATGGGCACCTGCGCGATCTCGGGCGGGGTCTACAACACCTACGCCGTGGTGCAGGGGGCGGAGACTTTCGTGCCGGTGGACGTGCATGTGCCCGGCTGCCCGCCGCGGCCCGAGGCGCTGATGCATGGCATCCTTCTGCTTCAGGAGAAGATCAAAAAATCCCGGGCGCTGGCCGGGACGCCTCTGGAACGGATCGCGGCGTCATGAGCGGCGAAGCCCCTCTCATCCCCGCGGCGATCGCGGAGCGTTTCAGCGGGGGGATCGACGACCTCGGTTTCGCGCACGGTGTTCATGCCTTCGCCGCGCCGTCCGGAATGATCGTCGATCTCTGCCGGTTCCTGAAGGAAAACACTATGCTGAGGTTCGATTTCCTGTCCGACATCTGCGGCGTCGATCACTACCCCGACACACCACGCTACGAGGCGGTGTACCACCTCTATTCGCTGCCGAACAAATGGCGCGTTCGGATCAAATGCCGCCTCGGCGATCCGCCGCGGGTCCCGTCAGTGACGGGGGTCTGGCGCACCGCCAACTGGCACGAGCGCGAGGCCTGGGACATGTATGGCATCCGGTTCGAGGGCCATCCCGACCTGCGCCGGATCTACATGTGGGAAGGCTTCGAGGGCTTTCCTCAGCGCAAGGACTTTCCGCTCCGGGGCTACAAGGACACGCTGAACCCGTTTGGCGCGGAAGGCCCGCCGCCGACGCAGCCCGATCTCGCCACCAAGGACATTCCATAAGGGAGGCCGTTCGAAGCCGGGAAGTGAGATGACCGAAGTCACGGAACTGAGCAGGCCGGCAGGTGAAGCGCTCGACACAAAGGAGGTGCTTCTCAACCTCGGCCCGCAGCATCCCAGCACGCATGGGGTGCTGCGGCTCGTCCTTGAGCTGGACGGCGAGTATGTCGCGCGCGTGGACCCACACATCGGCTACCTCCACCGCGGCACCGAAAAGCTGGCCGAGAGCTTCACTTACACCCAGATTTTTCCGCTAACCGACCGGCTCGACTACCTCTGCCCGCCCTCGAACAACCTCGCTTTCGCGCTAGCGGTGGAGAAGCTCCTGGGCATCGAAGCGCCGATCCGCGCGCAATATATCCGCGTGCTGATGGCCGAACTCGCGCGGATCTCCGGTCACCTCCTGATCACCGGCGCGTTGCCGATGGACCTGGGCGCCATGACCGCGTTGGTTTACGCCATGCGCGAGCGTGAAATGATCATGGACCTATTGGAGATGATCAGCGGGGCGCGGATGCACACCTCCTTCTGCCGGGTCGGGGGTGTGCGCGAGGACCTGCCCGACGGGTTCTTCCCCAAGATCAGGGAGTTCTGCGACATCTTCCCGAATCGGATTCGCGACTATGAACGGCTGGTCGAGAACAACCGGGTGTTCCTGAAGCGAACGCAGGGGATCGGCGTGATCTCGGGCGAGGACGGTATCGATCTCGGCCTAAGCGGCCCGAACCTGCGCGCTTCAGGCGTCGACTGGGACATCCGCCGCGACGAGCCTTACGAGATTTACGACCGGCTCGACTTCAACGTGATCACCCGCGACGAGGGCGATTGCTACGCGCGCTGGCGATGCCGGGTCGAGGAGATGCGCGAGAGCGTCCGGATCATCGAACAATGCCTCGACCAGATGCCCGAGGGGCCGTTCCAGATCGATATGCCGACAATCGCTTTCCCGGTGAACAAGGACAAAGTACACTGCTCGATGGAGGCGCTGATCCAGCATTTCGACCTATCGGCCTATGGCTTCAAGGTGCCGAAGGGCGAGGTCTATTCGGCGATCGAGGCGCCAAAGGGCGAGCTCGGGTTCTACATCATCAGCGACGGGTCGCAAAAACCGTTCCGGATGAAAGTGCGGGCGCCGTCATTCGTCAACCTTCAGGGACTGTTCGGGGTCAGCAATGCCCGCTACCTGGCGGACATGATCGCCGTGCTCGGCAGCCTCGACCCTGTGATGGCCGAGGTAGACAAGTAGCAGGGAATTTTGGACGAGATGAACATGCGCGAACAGATAGAGGCGGCGGCGGCGCGGTATCCCGACCAGCGCTCGGCGATCATGCCCGCGCTTCTGATCGCGCAGAAGGAACATGGTCATCTGCCCGGCCCGGTGTTGGAAGAGGTCTCCGACATCCTGGGTGTCGAGCGGGTCTGGGTCTACGAATTGGCGACCTTCTACACCCTCTTCCATACCGAGCCGGTGGGTCTGTTCCACTTGCAACTCTGCGACAACCTATCCTGTATGCTGCGCCGATCCGAGGACCTACTGAGGCATCTGGAGACTGTGCTGGGGATCGAAAAGGGCGGCACGACCCCGGACGGGCTGTTCACGCTTTCGACCGTCGAATGCCTCGGCGCTTGCGAGATGGCCCCGGTGATGCAGGTCGGCGACGACTATCACGGCGACCTCGACATTGCGCGGATCGACGCGCTCTTGGACAGGCTGCGCGCGGCGGCAGGGCAAGCGACTGGCGCCGAACTCGCCGCCGCAGGACCGCCGGGTGAATAGCCGCCATGTTCGAACCGGTCCTTCTCAGAAACATGGACGTGCCGGATGGCCATCTGCTTTCGAGCTATGAGGCCGGCGGCGGCTACCAGGCGCTGGCGAAGGCGCTGCGCGAGCACACGCCCGACGAGATCATCGACCTCGTCAAGCAATCGAACCTGCGCGGTCGCGGCGGCGCCGGATTCCCGACGGGGTTGAAATGGAGCTTCGTGCCAAAACGGGCCGACAAGCCGAAATACCTGTGCTGCAACGCCGATGAGGGCGAGCCCGGCACGTTCAAGGACCGGATCATCATGGAGCGTGATCCGCACCAGCTGATCGAGGGCATGGCGATCAGCGCCTACGCGATCGGGGCGGAAACCGCCTATGTCTACATCCGCGGGGAATACGTGCTGGCGATCCACCGGCTGGAGCAGGCGATCGCCGAGGCCCATGCGAAGGGTTATCTGGGGACACGGATTCTGGGCTTGGATTTCAATTTCGTCGTGCACATCCATTGCGGCGCCGGCGCATATATCTGCGGCGAGGAGACGGCGATGCTCGACTCGCTCGAAGGCAAGCGGGCGCAGCCCCGTCTGAAACCGCCATTTCCGGCGGTCGCGGGGCTCTACGCCAGCCCGACCGTGATCAACAATGTCGAGACGCTGGTCTGCGTGCCGCATATTGTGGCGCGGGGGCCGGACTGGTTTCGCGGCATCGGCCCTGACAAGAGCCCCGGTCCGAAGCTTTATTGCCTCAGCGGGCACGTGCGGAACCCGGGCCTTTACGAACTGCCGATGGGCATATCGCTGCGTGAACTGGTCGAGGACCGCGCGGGCGGGCCGCCGCCGGGGCGCAGGATCAAGGCGGTGATCCCCGGCGGGGTCTCGGCGCCGCTGATCCCGGAGCGCGGGCTGGATGTCGGGATGGACTTCGACTCGCTGGCTGCGGTCGGCTCGATGCTTGGCTCGGCCGGAGTGATCGTGATCGACGACTCGACCTGCATGGTCAAGGTCGCCACCCGGATCATCGAGTTCTTCCACCACGAGTCCTGCGGGAAATGCACGCCTTGCCGCGAAGGGCTGAACTGGGTGGTGAAAGTGCTGCGCCGGGTCGAGGCAGGGCAGGGCGCGCCGGACGATCTGGAACAGCTGGAAGCGCTCTGCAAGGGCATTTTCGGCAACACGTTCTGCGCTCTGGGCGACGGCGCGGCTATGGGGCTGCGGGCGGCGCTGGCGCATTTCGAGCATGAATTCGTCGCCCATATCGAGGAGGGCAGGTGCTCGTTTCACAGGGAGAAGGCCGCAAGAAGTCATGGTTAGCGTCACGATCGATGAACAAACGCTGGAAGTGGAGGCAGGCTCTACGGTGCTGCAGGCTGCCGAGCGTTTGGGCATCGAAATCCCGACCTTCTGCTATCTGAAGCGGCTGCCGGCGCTGGCCTCCTGCCGCATGTGCCTGGTGGAGATCGAAGGGCAGCGGCGGCTGCAGCCTTCCTGCGCCACCGCGGTCACCGACGGCATGGTGGTGCGGACCAACACGCCGCTGGTCGACGAAACACGTTCTTCCATGCTCGACATGCTGCTCGCCAACCACCCCCTCGACTGCCCGATCTGTGACAAGGGCGGCGAATGTGAGCTTCAGAACCAGGTGATGGCGTACGGGCCCCGCGAAAGCCGGTTCCGCGATGCCAAACGTGTGTTCCACTCCGAGGACATCCGTCTCAGCCCCGTCATCATCATGAACGTCAACCGCTGCATCCAGTGCCAGCGCTGCGTCCGGATGTGCGAGGACGTGGTCGGAGCGGTCGCCTTGGGCACCATCGAAAAAGGCATGGATACCGCCGTCACCGGCTTCGAGGGCAGTCTCGCGAGTTGCGACCAGTGCGGCAATTGCGTCGAGGTCTGCCCGGTTGGCGCGCTGATGAGCTTCCCCTATCGCTACAAGGCGCGGCCCTGGGATCTGGTCGAGACCGACACGGTCTGTCCGCACTGCGGCACGGGCTGCCAGCTGACCGTCGGCACACGCAAGGGCGAGTTCATGCGGGTCCGCTCGAAGTGGGACGAGGGGCTCAACCGCGAAACGCTCTGCGTGCGGGGACGCTTCGGCCTCGATTTCGTAGAGAGCCAGGACCGGATCAAGCGGCCGATGATCCGTCGTGATGGTGCCTTGGTTCCGGTTTCCTGGGACGAAGCCGGGGACTACCTGCGCCTAGGCCTGTCGGCCGTCGAGAGCAAGGCTGCGGGCGGGCTGGCCTCGCCGCGCCTGCCCAACGAGGTGCTTTATCAGTTCCAGAAGCTGATGCGGACGGTATTCCGGACCAACAACATCGACTGCTCGTCGCGCTGGTCCACGCCCTTCGAGACGCTCGGCCCGTTGGTGGCGGGCTTCTACACCCGCGCGCCGCTGGAGGAGGTGATCGGCAACGACTGCGTGCTTGTCGTCGGTGGCAACGTGACCGACGAGAACCCGGTCACTGAATACCTGCTGCGAGACAGCGCCCGGCGGCGGCAGACCGGGTTGCTCATGCTCTCGGCGCGGCCATCCCGTCTGGACGCCGATGGCCGGGTGGTCGTTCGCGTTCGGCCGGGCGGTGAGGCAGCGAGCCTTGCCGCGGTAGTGGCCGGGCTGGTGGCGGCGGCTGGTCAGGCCTTGCCGCGTGACGTTTTTGCCGACAGGGGCGCGACAAGCGGTGGGCCGGAAGCGACCGCAGAGAGTAACGGGCCGGACCGTCTGGTCGCCGCGCTGCTGGAAGGCCGCAGCGTCACCGTTCTTGTCAGCGCCGATCTCCTGAGATCACCCGAAGCGCGCGCGACGTTGCAGCAACTCAGAAACCTGTTGCAGCTTCTCCGCATACTCGGCAAGGACCTGGCGATGCAGTTCCTCTTCGACCGTGCCAACCAGTTGGGCGCCTGGGACATGGGGGTTCTGTCGGCGGCACTGCCGGGGCTGCGCCCGGTCAACGATGATGCGGCGCGCACCGCTCTCGTACGGGCCTGGGGCGCCGAAATTCCGCCTGAGCCGGGCGCAGATCTCGACGCCATGCTGGCGCTTTGTAACGAGGGGCGGGTAGGCGCGCTTTATATCGCCGGAAGCGACCCTCTGATGGCCTATCCCGACCGGGGATTCGTCAAGCGGGCGCTTGATGCCACCGATCTCCTGATCGTGCAGGACACGTTCCTCACAGATACGGTGGGCGTGGCCGATGTCGTCCTGCCAGCGGCGGGTTATGGCGAGGAAACCGGCACCTTCACCAACAACGAGGGCCGGATCCAGAAGGTCTGCAAGTTCCGCGAACCCGCCTTCGAGGCGCGGGGCAATCTAGCGATCTTCGACTTCGTCGCAGCGCTCCGCAACCAGGCATTGCAACCGTCGATGCAAGGCGAAATCTTCCGCGAGATTGCCCGGCTGGTTCCGGCCTGCCAAGGGCTGACGGACGGGCTTGGAGCCGACGGAGCATTCACCACGGCGGACCCGACGCCGCCGGCTGGCGAGTTCTTCGCCCCTCCGCCTAACCCGAATGCGGCCGACCGGCTCATGTTGGTCACCGGCAACTGCCTGTTCCACAATGGATATCTTTCCGAACGCTCGGAGATCCTGAATACGGTGGCGGATGACCCATATGTTGAGATGAGCGCGTGGGACGCCGCGCAGCTTTGCCTTTCGGATCGCGATCAGGTGGTCGTGCGATCCGCCCAGGGCGAACTGAGGGCGCAGCTCAAGGTCAACAGGCATTTTCCCCCGGACCTCGTGTTCGTGCCTGAAAACTATAGAGACCTGCGTCTCAACAGCCTTATGCGGCGGGGCGAATACCCTTGTCCGGTGGAGGTTCAAAAGGCGCACGCTGCCTTCGCCACCGGAGTCGGGGCGCGCCCTGAAAATCGCGGCCAAGGCATTGCCGAGCTTCCGGGCAGTTCACCCTAATCGGCTCCCCCGGGTTTGCATCCTCAGTGATAAGGGGTGCCGGCAATGTAATCGCTCAACGCTTGCTCGGTACGGAGCAATTCGTCGAGCCGGTGCTTGACCACGTCGCCGATGCTCACCACGCCGACAGAAGCGTCGCCATCCATGACCAACACATGGCGCGTGCGTCGGTCGGTCATGAGCGACATCACAAAGGGCAGCAAATCCTGTGTCGAACAGGTCACCACACTGCGGTTCATGATGTCGGCGACCCGCATTGTGGGCGCCTCGATTCCGTATTCAGCCACCGCATAGCAGCAGTCCCGCTCCGACAGCGTGCCCAGGCATTCCCCGGGCGAACGGCTGACGACCACGAATCCGATGTTGTTGTCCCGAAACAGCCGCAGGACTTCTACGACCGTCTGATCTGGTGTGACCGAGATGAGCTCGGGAGATTTGGTCTTCAAGATTTGGCGGACAAGCATCTGAGCCTCCTGTGCTCCGGCTTGACGGCTGCCGCGCGTTCACGTTCGGCGGATATTCCGCCACCAGTTGTATCCCTGAGGCTCGCTCGTCTCGACCAGCACGTCCTGTTCGGTGTTCAGGCGCGCGGCGACCACGCCGCCGCCGGTCGTCGCCTTGCCCGGTTTGCCGAGCAGGTCGTCGCGCCCGACCACCAGGTCACGCGAGGAAAAACTCGAGAATTCGTACTGTTGGCCAAGCGCGATCGCGTCGGCCGGGCAGGCGTCCTCGCACAGCCCGCAGAACAGGCAGCGGGCCATGTCGATCTCGAATTTAGCTGGATGCCGGTTGCCCTTCTCGTCCTCGTAGGGAATGACTTCGATACAGTCGCAGGGACAAATCCGCGCGCAGAGTTCGCAGGCCACGCACTTGATCTCGCCCTCTTCGTCGCGCGTCAGGAAGTGATGCCCGCGGTAACGCGAATAGGGCAACCATTTTTCCTTGTCAGGATACTGCATGGTCACGGATCTGGAGAACATGTAGCCGAAGGTCAGCGCCAAGGCGCCCGCTAGATCGGCGAAGAATGCCCAGCCGATCCATGTTCCACTTATGTGCAGTGCGCGCGACATCGCCGCCTCGCTTGGGGTGGCCCTCAAAGGAAAGCAACACCTGTTACTATTATGTTCGCCAGTGACAGTGGAAGCAAGACTTTCCAGCCGATCGCCATCAGTTGGTCGTATCGATAGCGCGGGAAGGTGAAGCGGAACCACATAAACACATAGAGAAAGAACGCGACCTTGAGCGCGAACCAGAGGAGCGGCGGCAACGGGATCAGCACGCCGTTCCAGCCGCCGAAGAACAGGATGACCGACAGGACCGACACCAGCAGCATGACGGCGTATTCGCTGACCATGAAGAACGCAAAGCGGATGCCGCTGTATTCGGTATGGAACCCGGCCCCCAGATCGCCTTCCGCCTCCGCCAGGTCGAACGGAATGCGCTGCGCTTCGGCCAGCCCGGCGACGAAGAATACGAAAAATCCGACCGGTTGGTAGACGATGTTCCAGACATCGGCCTGTGCCCGCACGATATCGAGCAGGCTCATGGATTGCGCCAGCATGACCACGCCGATGACCGCGAACCCCATGGGGATCTCGTAGCTGATCATCTGCGCGCAGGTTCTGAGGCTGCCCAGGACCGCGTATTTGCTGTTCGCGGCCCAGCCGCCGAAGATGACGCCATAGACCTCGATCCCGATCACCGCGAAGACGAAAAGGAGGGCCACATTCATGTTGGAGACGTAGAGTGTGATCTCGTGACCGAGGACCGAGATGCTTTCGCCGAAGGGGATCGCGACGAACACCACAAAGGGCGGGGCGAGCGCCAGGATTGGCGCCAGTTTGAACAGGAAGCGGTCGGCTTCGGCCGGGATGTGGTCCTCTTTGGTCAAGAGCTTGATGCCGTCCGCCACCGGCTGCAGCAGCCCGTGCCACCCCACGCGCATCGGCCCCATCCGCTGCTGGATGTGCCCGGCGATCTTGCGTTCCACCCAGGTCAGCGGCAAAGGCAGCAGCAGCAGGATCGCAATCAGCAACGCGACCTTGAAGGCGATCAGGCCAAGGGCGACGACAAGTTCCATAATCCGCGGCTACTTGTTCATCGGGTTGAGAGTTACGATACTGAGCACTGCGCTTGTCCGGCTTCGCGGAAACGGCAGTCTGCCGACGGCGACGCAACTTGTGCAATGGTATCACAGTCTTACCGTTGCTGGCCATGGTGTGTGTGTCGCTTGGCGCTCAAACGGGCCCGCACATCGAGCAATGGCACGCAATGACGGGACCAGACGGCCCCAGCGCCTAATACTGAACGCCTCCACAAACAGCCCCCTTTTTACCGTTCAACAACGGCATTCTGCACGAGACACATTCCTAAGGGCCAGAACGCAGGGCACTGAACCGCTTAATCGGTGCAGGTGACGCTCCCCCACTAAAGGGCAATCCGAACGAGTTGCCGCCCGCCCGGCCAAAAAAGAGACCGACAACGCAGACGAGAAATGGGGAAATCTCGGCAGCGTCATCGGTCCAACGGACCAAAGGCGAGGAGGGTTTGGTGCATTGTCAATGCTATCGGTCATTTCCTGACTGACGACCCGCTTCCTCAGCCGCGATGGGAACAAAAGACGCGCGACAGCCCATCGATCCGTCAGAGCACAAAAATCCGGTTGGCAAGCAGCACGATCCCGAGCTAACGATCTAACAGGCATCCCTACAGCAGAGGCCAACAGAAAGATGGTATCTCAGGACACTGCACGGCCGTGCGGCGATCGGCGGTGTTTCGGATACTGCGAGGTGCTCCGTCGCAGATTTGGATTTAAGCCATTTTGTGACGGTATTGTTGACGGTATTCGAAGGAACGCCAATTTGAACCAGCGCCAGCTGTGGTTCAGGACCCAGGACGCAATCGACCAGACGGTGCAACGGCAATTGATCCGCCGCGTCCTGCTGGGCGAAGAGATTGCGCGGACCGTGCTCTTCCTTGCCGCCGATGACAGCCGCATGATCACCAAGCAGTCCATCGCCGTCGATGCCGGTCTGCGCTGATGCGATCGCTTCTACATCTTTCAACGGGACTGCCAAGCTGATGCTTCGTTTCGGCCTCAACCCATACGGACTGACCTACACTCTCGGCCTGCAGGGGCGCGGTACGCCGCGGCACAATCCGGACGGGACGGGGCTGGAAGGCTTCATGGCGCTTGCGCAGGAACTGGGCGCACGCACGCTCGAGATCTATGAACCATGGCTGACCGACTTGCCGGACGCCGAAATCGTCGAGCTGCGCAGGCGTCTGGCCGCGCTCGACATCGTCCCGGTGGTCAGTGGCGGACTTCTGGTGGCCGGTCCGTTGGACAGCGCGTTTCGGGCGGCGCGCCTGCTCGAGGCGACAACGATCCGTATCGCACTGACCCCCGTCCTGTGCGGCGACCGCAACTGTGGGGCCCGAAATGGAGCGAGTTCGACGCGACGATCCGCGCTGCCTTGACGGAATGGGGGCCGCGTGCGGCGGCTGAGGGCCGGATGCTCGGCATCGAGAACCATCAGGATTTCGGCAGCGACGAACTGGTCGCGTTCTGCGAGCTCGGCGGCCCCGGTGTCGGCATCACCTATGATACGGGCAACACGTTCCCTGTCGGCGAGGCACCGCTTGCCTTCACGCGGCGCATCGCACCGCACGTCCGCCACGTTCACCTCAAGGATTATCGCGTGCAGTTCACCGATAAGGGGTACCGTCTGGTCCGCTGCGCGATCGGAGACGGCGCCGTGCCTTTCGCCGAACTGGCAGCCATCCTCGCCGAGCACCACGACACGCTGACGGCGGTGCTCGAGCCAGGCGCACTGGAAGCCCGTCACGTTCGCTGTCTCACCGACGACTGGTGGAACGGATATGCGCCGAAGACCGGGCGCGAGTTCGCCGCCTGCCTGAGTGCTGCGCGCGTAAACCGCCTTGCTGACGACGCCGAGTACCGGACGCCGTGGGAGCGCGACGATGACGGCGCGCTGGTTTCGTATGAGCTCGACATGATCCGGCGCAGCGCCGCCAACATGAAGAAGTTCGATTTCATTGCAATGGAGAAATCAGCATGACTGCCCGAGAACTCAGCGGCCTGACTGCCTTCGTGACCGGCTCGGGACGCGGCCTCGGCCGCGTCATAGCCGACCGCCTGGCCGAACTCGGCGCAAACGTCGCCATCCACGATCTCGACTGGACCCGGCCGTCGCAATATGGCGAATTCGCAGACCTCGGCGAATCCGCCAGGGGTCTGGAAAAGCATGGGACACGGGTAACCGCGGTTACGGGCAACATCGGTGACAGGCAAGCCGTTGCCGAAATGAAGAGGAAGATCGAGGCGGAGCTCGGCGATGTGCATGTTCTGGTCAACTGCGCCGGCGGCGACATCGGCGCCAAGGGGGTAAAGCCCAGTCCCAACAACGCGCTCGACATCGACTATGAAGACATCAAGGTGCTGACCGAGAACAATCTCATCGGCACGATGCTGGTCTGCCAGGCGTTCATTCCGCCCATGGTCAAGCGCGGCTCAGGCTCGGTGATCAACATTGCCTCGGCGGCAGCGCATATCGGATGCTCGCCGGAGGTGGTCTACTCCACGCTTAAGGCCGCCGTTGTCCATTATACCCGTTGCCTCGCCAAGGAACTGATCGACGATGGCGTGCGCATCAATGCGGTGAGCCCCGGCGCCACCAAGACGGCACGGTTCCAAGCGAGCCGCGTCGTCGATCCGGAGCGCATGGATTCAAGCAAGAAATCGCTGAACCGCTATGCCGAGCCTGAAGAAATCGCTGAGGCGGTGGCCTTCCTCGCCGGTCCGCGTGCGCGCTTCATCAACGGGCAGGTCATTCGCGTCGATGGCGGTTTCACCATCTTCCCAGGTTGAATCGCGACCGTTCACATGGCGAACTGTCGGGCTGAGCGCACCCCAATGAGCATGGCCACGACTGCCCATTGCCGACCTTACTTCGTTGATGGGTTGCGACGTGCTCGCAGAGCCCAGGAATCGACGGTGAAGTTCGGCAACACGTCAATTCTCTTGGCGACACGCTGACGTTACAGCCCGCCTGTATGCACCCACGCAATGGCTCAGATTTGTCTGGGTCGGTCTACTCGGCGCCCTGAGAAGGCGAAGATTCCGGATCGAGGCGCTTGGGCCACCGTGCGCCTGGGCAGAGCGAAACGGTCCGGTCTATAAGCTCAGAGGCGCAACATTAGAGGTTGGGGGAACAGATGAGGGAAGAGAACGACATTCAGAAGTTGGTGCGCACGCTGCGTGCTCGAGCACCTGACGACGCGGCTGAATTGCTAGCCCGAGAGTCTCCCGAGTTAATCCGCGACGCACTAAAGTTGTTACCGGATAGGCACGCCCATAAGGTGGCGGAGTATTTGCCATCGCAAAGGAGGCCCATCAAATCTCATACCGACGGCAAGGATCTCGCGATCCCCGAGGCCATCGTCGAGCTGATGGACCCGATCCCCGCCAGCGTTGCTGTCGGGACCACGGTAGCCGCCGCTGTCGAAGCCGTCAGGCGCGCGCAGGTGCCGAGCGAGTTGACTTACCTCTACATCACGGACGAGGGCGATAGACTGGTTGGCCTAGTGGTCTTGCGCGATCTGATGCTGAGCGAGGCCGACGCGACGGTGGATCAGATTATGCTGGCAAGTCCGTTCGCCCTTCACGTCGATATGCATTTGAGCGAAGCCTGCAAGGCGGCGGTACGCCGTCACTACCCGGTCTATCCCGTGGTGGACGCGGAGAACCGGCTGCTCGGGCAGGTTCGCGGCTGGCGGCTGTTCGAGCAGCAAATCATCGAGATTTCTGCCCAGCCTGGCCAGATGGTGGGTGTCCAGAAGGAGGAGCGTTCTTTCACTCCGCTGTTTTCAGCCTTCTTGAAACGTCATCCGTGGCTGCAGCTCAACCTGCTGACGGCCTTCATAGCCGCTTTCGTGGTCGGCTCGTTCACAGGCACGATCGAGAAGATCGTCGCGTTGGCGGCGTTCCTCCCGGTGTTGGCCGGACAGAGCGGAAACACCGGCTGTCAGGCGCTGGCTATTACGCTGCGTGGCCTCGCCTTAGGGGATGTGGACAAACGACCGAAGCTGCATTTGGTGCTGAGGGAGGGAGCGCTCGGGATCGCCAACGGCTTGTGCGTCGGTCTGGTGGCGGCTGCGGCCATGTGGTTCTACGCTTCACGGCAGCCGGAGTCGGCATCCCAGGCGCCCATGCTGGCGCTTGTGATCCTGCTCGCCATGTCCGGATCGTGCCTCATGTCCGGGATCTCCGGCGTGCTGATCCCGTTGGGCCTGCGGCGGGTCGGCGCCGATCCGGCCGTGGCTTCCGCGATCTTCCTCACGACGGTGACCGATATTGTAGGCATGGGCCTGATGCTGGGACTGGCCACCATGCTCGTGCTGTAGGCACGCTCGACGGACGTGATCGCGGACGAGGACGTTGTTGCCTATGAAGTGACCTCGTCGGCGTTCAACAAGATAACAAAGGCTAAGCCGCACATCGCGCAGGCCGTCCTGAGAAGCATCGCCCGCCAGCTCTCTGAGCGCTTGCGCAACGCGGCGGAAGACCTTCGGATGAGCTCCATGTGACCCTGATGCGTCGTGCGGCGACCAGATACGTGGAGAATCGCGCAAACAATATTGATCTTGTCGGCTGCGCAATCCACCGCTGATTATGAGTTGGCTTAGTTGCCGTTTGTAGCGAATACTTGATGGAAGCCAAGCAACGCTGAGAAGATGTTTGACCAACCAGCGTAGGCGAAATGCGAATGAACGCGATAGTTTGTTGCGCAGCTGCAACAGCTGCTGAAGACTCGGAGGTTTCCTGACAGTTCTGTCGCTTTTTTTCGTGCAGGCGTGCTAGATCCGCTGCACTAGTCGGGTTGGGGTGGGTTCTCGGCATGCATTCCTCGTTTTCAATGATCTTCGGCTTCGCCGCGGCGCTGCTTTGTACCGGCATATTGCCGGCCGGCGCACAAGGTCTCTATCCGGCCTATGACGATGCGTTTTCGGCCCGCATTGCCAATCCGACCGACAACGGAGCGCTAGCTCAATTCGTCACAGTTGCCGTCAACGCAGGGCAGTACGATCAGGCGATCTCGTCGATCGAGCAGTATCTCATCAAACATCCTCGCGATGCGCGTGCCCGGCTCTCGGCCAGCCGGTTGTATTATCATGTCGGCTCCTATGAATTGGCCCGGCGGCAGGCGCAGTACGGCCTCGAGGTCGGGGACCTGTCCGCGGATGAGCAGCAGGAAGCCGTTCGCCTGCTCGCCCGCATCGAGCGCGCGTTACGTGGCGTCACCTGGGAAATCGCTCTGACTGGCGGCATGTTCAGCGCATCCACCGATTTTGAGCCGGGCGGGGCCGAAGACGACCGCACCTTGGTCTCGCCCTATGGGCGGGCGGAAGGCTTTATCCGATGGGATCTCGGGACGCCAAGTGCTGATGCACTTGTCCTCTCGGGCTCGCTGGCAGCGACAGAGCGCTTTTTCACCAAAGACCTGTCGGTTCCCGGTGCCGAGGAGACTTTTATCCACGGGAACGCCGCCATTACCTTGGACAAGGGACTGCCCAACAGCGGGATCGATTCGCTACGGCTGCTACTTTCCGCGTTCGCCGTCACAGATCGCTTCGACAGCGACGTTCACGAGACCGGCGTCGGTCTAAGTGGGCGCTTCCTCGTGCGCCCCACCGTCGAGACGACGCTTTTTGCAGGTGCCGGCTACATCGATCTAAGCAGCTCGAAAGGCATCTTCGCCGATAGCAGGGTCTTCTACGAGGCAGGCGGCAGCTACCGCTTCCGCAATGGCCAGGCGCTCGGACTGCGCCTGGTCGGCTCGACTGACTTCGCCTCCGGAGCTGGCGAAATCGGCCGCAGCTACATGGGAGAGGTCCGCTACGGCGGCGTGGTGATGGAAGTACCGGACCTTTTCGCATGGTCTCACCAGGTCGCCGTCTCGGCCGGCCACAGCGACACTCCCGACTTGTCCGTCGGCATCGGCACGAACATCCAGAGCGACTTCTGGCGCATTGCCTCGGAAAGCGATTTTCAGCTCACTGAATGGCAGAAGGTCAGTGTCGATCTCGCTTATCGCGAAACCGACTTCGAGATCGCCAGCGGCGACCGAGATTCATTCGAATTGCTCGTGAGCTACACGTTGACACTCAACTGAAAGAGGCCGCGATGAGGACCCTGTATCGTCAGATAGCCGCTTGTATCGCCTGCCTTGCCTTTGCGGCACCATCTGGCGCTGAAACGGTTGGGTCCATGACGGCCTACCAGACCAACATCATCCGCAATCACGGCGAGGCGATGAACGTCGGCGCTGGCGTCGAACTCGGCGACCAGCTGCGCAGCAATATCACCGGTCTCGGAATGCTCGTGTTCCGGGACGAGTCGAGCGCCAAGATTGGTCCGAACACCAGCCTGACGATCGATGAATTCGTCTACAATCCGGGGTCCCGATCAGGAAAGATCGACATCAGGATGAACAGCGGCCTGGCCCGTTTCTACGGCGGCCAGGTTTCGAAAGGCGGCGACATGCAAGTTGCGACGCCACACATGGTGCTCGGAGCCAGAGGTGGCATCATTGAGGTGCTTGTGATTGCTGGTCAGACCGTCGGCATACTGCGCGCCGGCCGCATGACCTGCATGATGAATGGTCGCAAGCTCGTGATCACAAACCCGGGCCACGCCTGCACGTCGGACAATGACAAACTGCTGACGGGCTACGGCGGTATCGACGCGTTCCCGATTTTGGACAGCATCGATCGAATAGCCGGCACCGGCCTGCCAGGCGAACCGGGTCCGGGGCTGAACGTAAGCGCGATTTGTGCGTCAGCACTCGGCAATTCGCTCAAAGCCTGCAAGTCCACCGACGGCGCATTGCCCGGCGTGGCCATGGAGTTCCCTGACAGCCCAACGCCCCCTGTAGGCAGTGGGGTGGATGATGAGGATGATGACTGCTTTCCCGACTGCCGGTAAGGCTGGCCGAGCGGCATGAGCCCCTCGCTTGATTGGCGGCGGGCTGCCAGGCGGAAAATACCTGGTCTTGCGGTCGTACTCTTGCTGCTCGCTTGCCATTTTGCTTTCGACGGGCCGCTGTCGCGCCTGCGCGAGCGCACGTACGACCTCTACCAGTCCCTCGCTCCGCGCCAGGCCACGAGCAATCCTGTTGTCATTGTCTCGATAGACGACGCGAGCCTTAAGGCATATGGGCGATGGCCTTGGAACCGTGGCCTTTTGGCCGATCTGGTCGATGGTGTCGCCGAGTCCGGTGCCGCGGTGATCGGGCTTGCGCTGGTGCTGCCCGAGGCTGATATCTCTCCTGATGGCATCGCTGGAGACAAGCGCCTCGCCAGCGCACTGGCGAAAAATCGAACGGCGCTCGCCGTCAGCCTGGGCAACGAGGTGACGGTTTCAGAAGCAGAGCCCAAAGCCGGCTGGTCGATCGTCGGGCAGGTACCCGAGACGCTTCCTGGCTTCACCGGTCTGACAGGCTCCCTTCCTGATTTCTCGAGCGCCGCTGCAGGCCTCGGCGTAATTCGCACTTTGCCCGATCCCGACGGCGTACTACGCCATGTGCCGCTGCTCTGGCTCCGAAATACGGCTCAAGGCGTGCAGCTCTGGCCGTCGTTCTCGCTCGAACTCCTGCGCCTCTACGCCGGAGAGAACGGCTACGTAGCTCGGATGAATGTCGCCGGGTTTGACGCGCTCAGGATGGCCGGGACCATTGTGCCACTTGAGCCGCAGGGCAGCATCCGCCTCTGGGAAACCGACACCAATACGCCGCGCATATCTGCCAGTAATATCCTTTCGGGTCGCGGCGATCCGCTGCTGCGGAACGCGATCGCCATTGTTGATCTGTCAGCCGTGGGATTGACGCAGTATCTGCCCACCCCGGCGCGTCCGGCGCGACCAGGCGTCGACATCCACGCTGATGCAATCGGCCAGATGCTTGCCGCGCGCTATCTTGTAGAGCCAACGCAAGCGCGTACGCTGGAGCGGATGTGGTTGGCCCTCAGTGGCATCGTTTTCATCGGACTTTCGGGAGTGCTCGCCCAGCGTGTCATGCTTGGCGCCCTCGCTCTGGCGCTCCTGGCTGCCACGCCCTTCGCGTTCGGCGCTCTCGAATACAGCCTGCAGGGTAACCTCTATGACCCACTGCAGCCGGCGCTTGCGACGATCGTCGTAGCTGGCTTCGAAGGCTATGCCCTCTACAGGCGCAGCGAGCAGCGCCGGTCCACTCTGGCCCGGCAGTTTTCGCAATTTCTGTCGCCCTCCGTGGTGCAACGCCTCGCAAATTCGGATACCGAAGCGATCCTGTCCGGAGAGAAGCGCGAGATCACAATCCTGCTGAGTGACATACGCGGCTTCACGGCGATGAGCGAACAACTCGATGCCCAAGAAATCGGAAAGGTGGTCAATCACTTCCTCGGCCTTGCGACCGATGAGATACTCAAGCGCGACGGGACCATCGATAAGTTCATGGGCGATGCCGTGCTAGCCTTCTGGAACGCGCCGCTTGATCAGCCAGATCATCGTGAGCGCGCGCTCGAAGCCGGGCTCGCCCTGATCGAACGGGTGAAGCGCGAAAACGCCGCGTTCACCGCGCGCGGGCACCCCCCTATCGAAATCGGCGTCGCCATCGAGACTGGCATCTGCTCCGTAGGGAATTTCGGCTCCGAACGGCGCTTCGATTACACCGCGATCGGCTCGCCGGTGAACCGCACGGCACGGCTCGAGTCAACGACCAAAAAGCTGAGCATCCCCCTGGTGCTTGGTCCCGGATTTGCCCAAGGAGCATCGATGCCGGTTGTCCAGGCGGGCGCCTTCGAACTCCAAGGCTTCAAGGGCGAGGTGCCGGTTTTCACCGTTCCGGAGATACACCCCTCGTCGCAATCTGCCGAGGCAGTGTGATGCTTGGCACCAGTTCAACTCGCTATGTCATTGGCAGCCGGCGAGCGGAAGCCAAGGGCGGCGGAAATACGATGGGCGGCCCGGGCCACCATGTCGCCCAGTTCGCTTATACGCTCTTCCGGCACCCGGTTTTCCGGGGCAGCGATGTTCAGCGCCGCGATTATCTTACCCGGCGCCACGAACACCGGTGCGGTGATCGAAATCAGATCGTCGTTGATCTCGCCGCGACTGACGAAAAACTTCGCCTTGCGGATTTGCTCGAGCCCGCCCCTAAGAAGCCGAGGATCGGTCACCGTTTTCTTGGTGAAGCGCTTCAACGGGCCGGAAAGAATGGCCTCGCGCTCCTCATCACCCATATGGGCCAGGAACGCCTTGCTCGAACCGGCATGTAGCGGACGCCGCCGGCCGACAATCGCATTGACGCGAAGGTCCCGCTTCGGCTCCCATTTGGCGACGCAAAGGCTTTCCTGGTCATCGCGGATCCGCAACTGGGTGGTTTCGCCGATCTTCTGACCGAGTTCTTCCAGAACAGGGTTTGCTATGCGGATCAGGTCCATCTGTTCGCTGGCGGCGTGGCCCAGCATCAATGCAGCGAGGCCGAGGCGATAGCCTTTTCCATCCGATGATCGCGCCAGCAAGCCGCGCCGCACCAGCGTCTGCAAAAGCCGGAAAGCGCGCGCCTTGCTGTCGCCGGAACGCCGCGCGATTTCGGAAACGCCAAGATCTGCCTCGCCGGCCACAGTCTGCAACAAACTGATCGCGCGATCGACGGAATCGACCGTGTACCGGGTATCTGCTTGATCGGTCATTTCTCACTTCCTCGCCAAAGCGTCTCGTGCAGAAGGTTAAACGAGAAAATTTGTATCGTCTAGTGAAACGGTGGTTTATCTGTGTTGACAAATAGTGAAGCTTTCGTTTCACTCGCTGTCAGGAAGGAGGCCGGCACCATCAGCGGATCCCAAGCTGGGCTCGATCATGGCAAGCGGCAGCGGAAAAGAACTCCTCCGATGGAACTATCCAGAGTGGACACGGAGAAAACTAATGATGAACCGGACAATATCGCGCCGTGCACTGATGCAATGGGCGCTCGGCGGTGCCGCCGTCTTGCAAGGCATTAGCTTGACGGGGCTGGCCCAGGCAGCGGCAACCGGCCAATTGCGGATCGGCATGGCTGCTCCGCCGACGACGCTAGACCCGCATCTGAAGAGCAATGCGCCGAACAACGCGCTTGCCACCCATATCTACGACACGCTTGTCACCAACGACGAAAAGTCGATCTCCAGACCGGGGCTGGCGACGGCCTGGCGCGCGGTCGATGACACCCATTGGGAGTTCGACCTGCGCCCAGACGTGCGCTTCAGCGACGGTGAGCCGCTCACCGTAGACGACATCGTCGTCTCATTCGACCGGGCCAACACCATCGACAGCACGGCGTCGTTCCGGACCTACACGCGCAACATCAAGTCGATCACCTCGCCCCAAACCGGCAAGCTTCTCATCGAAACCAAGCAGCCGGAGCCGCTTCTGCCCAATTCGCTCAGTCGCATTCGCATCATCCGCGCCAAGTTCAAGGATACCCCGAGCGATCAGTTCAACAACGGCACCGCGGCGATCGGAACTGGCCCCTATGTGCTGAAGGAATATGTTTCCGGCAACCGTGTCGCGCTTTCCGCCAATCCCAACTACTGGGGACCGAGGCCTACTTTGCCGGACGTCGAGCTCCGCATCGTCACCGATGCCGGCGCGCGGCTTGCCAACCTGCTCGCCGGCGATCTCGATCTCGTCGAACAGGTGCCCTACGAGGGTGTTGCCCGCGTCGAACAAGACGAGCGCTTTCACATCATCCGCGGCGTATCGAGCCGGGTGGTCTTCTTCTCGCTGGACACGTTCAGGGACGTGACGCCCTTCATCAGCGGCAAGGATGGCAAGCCGCTCGACCGCAACCCGCTGAAGGATCTGCGTGTGCGGCAGGCGCTGTCCATGGCGATCGACCGCAGCGCCATTGTCGAGCGCTTGATGCAGGGCAATGCCATTGTCGCTTCACAGTTTCTGCCCGCCGGCGCCCCGGGCACCTCGGCTGCTATCAAACCCGTTCCATTCGACGCTGCAAAAGCCACGGCCCTGCTTGCCGAGGCCGGCTACCCCGATGGCTTCCGGCTGACGATCCACGGGCCCAATGATCGTATCGTCAACGATTCGAAGATCGTGCAGGCCGTGGCCCAGATGTTCTCTCGCATTGGCCTGGAAGTCAGCGTCGAGGTCATGCCCTGGTCGGTTTATGCCGACAAGGCGGATGCCCATGAGTTCAGCGTCAATCTGGACTCCTGGGGCGTCAACACAGGCGAAACCTCGAACCCGATGACAGCTCTGGTCGCGACGCAGAATCCGGACGCCGGTATGGGCATCGCCAATTCGGGCCGCTACTCCAATCCCGATCTCGATGCCAAACTGGCTGTGACGAAGCGGATGCTGGACGACACCAAACGCGAAATGATGCTCTCGGAGCTCAGCGACATCGTCTTCAACGACGTCGCCCTGATTCCGCTGCACCATGAGGTTCTCGTCGTGGCTGCCCGAAAGGACCTTCAGTTCACGACGCGGGCCGACCAGTATACGCTGGCCATGAACGCCAAGATTGTCTGAGGAGGTGTAGACTTGACGAGCATCGCCACGGGATCTGTTGCGGATCGCGGTCGCGCTACATACGATCTTGGCGCGACCGCCATCTTTGCTTCCAAATCGGACCCACGCTTCCACTATTGCCTGTATGTACCGCCCGCGGTTGGGGAAGGCGCCCAAGTCGACCTGCTGGTGGCCGTCCATGGTACCGGCCGCACCTCGTTCCTGGGTTTCCGTGATGCGTTCGCCGAGTTCGGACGCTGGAACGACTGCGCCATTTTGTGCCCGGTGTTTCCAATGGGCGTTCTCGGCGACGATGCCCGCAGCGGATACAAATACATGATCGAGGGCGACATCCGCTACGATCAGGTGCTGCTCGCGATAGTCGAGGAAGTCGTCGCGAAATACCGTCAGGACTGGACCCGCTTCGCTATGTTCGGATTTTCCGGCGGCGGGCATTTCACCCATCGCTTCGCCATCCTTCATCCCGACAGGCTATGGGCGGCGTCGATCGGCGCACCGGGATCGGTGACCCTGCTCGATCCCACGCGGGACTGGTGGGTGGGCATTCGCGACCTGCCGGAGAAGTTCGGCATCACCTTCGACGCCGCAGCGCTGGCAAAAGTGCCTGTCCAGATGATCGTCGGCGATGCCGACCTGGAGACCTGGGAGATCACGCATGTCCAAGGCAGCGCGCATTGGATGCCGGGCGCCAACGATGCAGGACAAACGAGGCCGGAACGCCTCAGCACGTTGTGTCGATCGTTCGAGGAAGCGGGTGCGCGCGTACGCTTTGATTTGCTGCCCGGGGTAGCCCACGAACGCGACGCGGTTCTCGATCCAGTCAAGGATTTCCTGGCCCAGGCGCTCAAGGAACGACGGAACGCATCAAGATGAATGCAATGATCGTTGCGCCGCAGCCGGAGGCGGTCGAGGCGGGCGCGCTGGTGCTCAAACGCGGCGGCAACGCCGTCGATGCGGCGATCGCCTGCGCTTTCATGCAAGGCGTCGTCGACCCTCAAATGGCCGGCATCGGGGGCTTTGGCTCGATGCAGGTCTATATGCCGCGACGCGGCGTGCAGGAGGTGCTAGAATTCTACGCTAGGGCGCCGCTCAAAGCGTCGCCTGAAATGTGGAGCGACTTTCTGGTCGGCCAGTCGCGCGACGGCTTCGCCTTTCTGCTGGAAGGCGGCATCAGCGAGATCGGCTATCTCGCCGTCTGCACGCCGGGCAGTGTCAAGGGCTATGCCGAGGCGCTGGCGAGATACGGCACTTTTGAATGGGCCGACGTCGTCGCACCCGCCGCCAAGCAGGCGAGGCGCGGCTTTATGGTCCGCCCGCATGTCCATTGGTATTGGGCCCAGGACGGCGTAGATACCGGCGAAGTGCGGACCCTTGACAAGCTGCGCTTCAGCAACACGGGGCGCGCCATCTATTTTCGCCCGGACGGCGCGGTCAAGCTGCCAGGCGACGTCGTCGTCAACACCGACCTCGCCCAAACGCTCGAGCGCATCGCGGCCGCCGGTCCGGACATTTTCTACAAGGGCGAGATCGCCGAAGAGATCGCCGCCGACATGGCCGCCAACGGCGGCCTTATCGGGAAGGATGATCTGGCGCGCTATGAGCTATCCACCGCGCAACCGCTCTGGGGCGAGTATCGTGGCTACGATATTGCGACCAGCCCGCCGCCCGCCAGCGGCATATCCATGCTGCAATTGCTCCACATCCTCGAGCATTTTGATGTCGGAGCCATGGAGCATGACGGTGCCGAGCACATCGTCCTGCTGGCGGAGGCGATGAAGCGCATGACCATCGACAAGGACCGCCATCTCGGCGATCCTGCCTATGTCGACGTGCCGGTCGCGCGGCTGCTGTCCCGCGACTATTGCAGCGGGCTCGCCGCCGAGATCAAGGCCGGGCTGCGCGCCAGGATCGAGCGCGTCGATGACCGGTCGCCGCGCGACACGACCCATATTTCGGTGGTCGACCGTGAGGGCAATGCCGTCGCCTTGACCCACACGCTGGGCAGTCCCTCGGGGGCGATCACCGATGGCCTGGGATTCATGTACAACGGAACGATGAGCCGCTTCGACCCAAGGCCGGGCCGGGCCGGATCGCTGGCTCCCGGCAAGCGGCGGGCCAGCTCTGCGGCGCCCACAATCGTATTCAAGGACGACCGGCCGGTGATCGTCATGGGAGCGCCCGGCGGCAGCTATATCGCGCCGTCTATGGCGCAGGGGCTGATGAATCTCATTGATTTCGATATGAGCATGTCGGAAGCGGTGGCCGCTCCGAGGATCGTGGCGGTGTCGAACACAATCGACGTCTCCAATCGCATTCCGCGCTATGTCACTGAAGAAATCGAGGGCCGGGGCTACGAGGTGAAGCGCTCCTGGCAAAGTTATGCTTTTGCCGCGCTCCACGGCATCCAGATCGAAGACGGAATTTGCCGCGGCGGCGCCGATCCGCAGCGCGACGGCATGGCGATGGCGGTGCCGGCGTGATGTGCCGCGCACAGACGACCGGCGACCCTTTCCGGCAATCAGGCTGCGGAGCGATGCCATGACCGCAGCCGTCGCGCGCCGGCTGCTCCAGGCCGTGATGGTCATGTTCGCCATGACGGTTATCGTCTTCATCGCGATCAACGTCATCGGCGACCCCGTCGACATTTTGATCTCGCCCGACGCCGATCAGATCGAGCGCGCGCGCGTCGTCCAGGCACTCGGGCTCGACCTGCCGCTTTGGCAGCAGTACCTCCGCTTCCTCTGGGCAGCGCTGCATGGCGACCTTGGCGAGAGCTACGTCTACAACGAGCCGGCGATCAGGGTGATCCTGCAGCGACTGCCGGCAACACTCGAACTGGCCGTCTCTGCCATCCTCATTGCCATCGTCGTCGGCGTGCCGCTCGGGCTTTATGCCGGACTGCGGCCGGATAGCATCTTGAGCCGCGTCATCATGACCGTCAGCATCCTCGGCTTCTCGTTGCCGACCTTCTGGGTCGGGCTAGTGCTGATCATGTTTTTCGGCGTGCAGCTCGGCTGGTTGCCGAGCGGCGGGCGCGGCCAGACCGCCGAACTGTTCGGCGTCCAATGGGCGTTCCTGACCAAAGACGGCCTTGCCCACCTGATCCTGCCGGCGGTGAACCTCGCCTTGTTTGACGTCTGCCTCATTCTGCGCCTGACGCGCGCCGGCGTCGCCGAAGTCCTGCCGCTCGATTTCGTCAAGTTCGCGCGGGCCAAGGGCCTCAGGGAAACGCGCGTGATCGGCGTCCACGTCTCGAAGAACATCATGATCCCGGTGGTGACCATCATCGGCCTGGAATTCGGCTCTATCGTCGCCTTCTCGGTCGTCACCGAAAGCGTGTTCAGCTGGCCTGGCATGGGCAAGTTGATCATCGACAGCATCAACGTGCTCGACCGTCCGATCATCACCGCATACCTGATGGCGATCGTCGCCTTCTTCGTCATCATCAATCTCGTCGTCGACCTGACCTATACGGCACTCGACCCGCGGGTGCGGCTCCAGGGCGAGGGACCGTGACATGAGCGTCGACACCTTGCCGCCACCGATGCCTATCGAGGCCGAGAAGGGTGAAGAGGCGCCGTTTCGAGTGCTCGTGCGGGCATTCTTCCGCTCGCCTGCCGCCATTGCCGGTTTCGTGCTGCTGACCGCGATCATCGGGCTGGCGCTGCTCGCGCCGCTTATAGCGCCGCAAAATCCCTACGACCTCAACCAGCTCGACATCATGGACAGCCGCCTGCCGCCCGGCTCGCAATCGATGACGGGCATGATTTTCTGGCTCGGCACCGACGACCAGGGCCGTGACATGCTTTCCGGCATCATCTACGGTCTGCGCATATCGCTCGGCGTCGGCGTCAGCTCGGCACTTTTCGCCGCCCTGTTCGGGGCCTCTTTAGGCCTGCTCGCCGCCTATGTCGGCGGTCGGACCGAGACGGCGATCATGCGCATCGTCGATCTGCAACTCTCCTTCCCCTCCATTCTCGTTGCACTGATGATCCTCGCCTTTCTCGGCAAGGGAATCCTCAACGTCGTACTCGCTCTGGTGATCGTCGAATGGGCGACTTATGCACGTGCCGCGCGCGGCACGGCGCTGGTGGAGCGGCGCAAGGAATACATGGAGGCGGCAGAGTCGCTCGCCATTACGCGATGGCGCATCCTGTTCGTCCATCTTCTGCCCAACTGCCTGCCGCCGCTGATCGTGATCGCGACGGTGCAGGTGGCGCGCGCCATCTCGCTGGAGGCGACCTTGTCCTTCCTTGGCCTCGGTGTGCCGATCACCGAGCCCAGTCTCGGCCTGCTGGTCGCCAACGGCTATCAGTACATGCTCTCCGGCATGACGTGGATCAGTTTCTATCCCGGCGTGGCGCTGCTGATTACCGTGGTTGCGATCAACCTCGTAGGTGATCGGCTCCGCGACGTGCTCAACCCGCGGGGGCGCGAATGAATGCGACCGTGCTCGAAGTCCGCGATCTCAGGACCCATTTCGGACAAGCAAAAGCCGTCGACGGTGTCTCGTTCAGCGTCGCGCGCGGCGAGGTTCTGGGTCTCGTCGGTGAAAGCGGGTCCGGCAAATCGGTCACCGGCTTTTCCATCATCGGCCTTGTCGATCCGCCAGGCACGATCGTCGGCGGCCAGATCGTCTTCGACGGCCGCGACATCACCCGCTCCAGCCGCGAGGAGATGCGAGCGCTGCGCGGGCGCCGCATGGCGATGATCTTCCAGGATCCGATGATGACGCTGAACCCGGTCCTGCGCATCGACACGCAGATGATCGAGGCGGTGCAGGCGCATGAAAACGTCTCGCGCATGGACGCCAGGGCGCGGGCGCGCGACGCGCTCGGCATGGTCGGGATCCCGAGTCCGGATGAGCGGCTGCAGGCCTATCCGCATCAGTTTTCCGGCGGCATGCGCCAGCGCGTCGTTATCGCTATTGCGCTGCTGCACCGGCCGGACTTCATCATCGCCGACGAGCCGACCACCGCGCTCGATGTGACGATCCAGGCACAGATTCTCGCCGAGATGCAAAAGCTCGTGGCGCAGAACAACACGTCGCTGATCTGGATCACGCATGATCTCGCCGTCGTCTCGCGGCTCGCCGACCGGATCGCCGTGATGTATGCGGGCCGCATCGTCGAATCCGGCCCGGTGTCGGACGGTCTCGCCCGTCCGTTGCACCCTTATACCGCCGGTCTGATCGACTCCGTTCCCAGCCGCAACCGGCGTGGCGAGCGGCTTCGGCAGATCCCGGGAATGGCGCCCAGTGTTGCGCGGCTGCCGGCCGGATGCGCTTTCGCCCCGCGCTGCGCGCGCGCCGACGCGGCGTGTGCCCAGGCGGTGCCTCTGCTCACTGCTGGCCCGCGCGAGCACCGCTGCGTTCATCCCTTGCCGGAGTTCCGCGTATGATCCCCTCCACTCCGGTTGCGGCAGACATTCAAAGCTCCTCAGCGGGTTCTAGCGGGATGGCGCCGCTGATCGAGCTGAACGAGATTTCTCACAGCTTCGGCACGCGGCCGGATCTCGCGGCCCGTTTGGCGATCTCGTTCAAACTCGCCAAACCGACGGCAAGCGTGCAGGCGATTGACGGTGTCAGCCTCGCCGTTCGCAGGGGCGAGGTTCTGGGCCTCGTTGGCGAGTCGGGATGCGGCAAGTCCACACTGGGCCGGATCGTCGCCGGCATCGTGGCGCCCAGCAAGGGATCGGTATCATGGCGCGGCAAGGACTTGAAGGCGCTTCCGCCGCTCGAACGGCGTGAGGCCAAGCTGCGCGTGCAGATGATATTCCAGAATCCCTACGCCTCGCTCAATCCGCGCCGCAAAGCGGCCGATATCGTCAGCGAGGCGCCGCGCGTACACGGGCTGGTTGAGGGCGACCTCGGTACCTTTGTCGATCAACAGTTCCGGCGTGCCGGTCTCGATCCGGCGCTAAAACACCGCTTTCCGCATCAGTTCAGCGGCGGCCAGCGCCAGCGGATCGGCATTGCGCGCGCGCTCGCCGTGCAGCCGGAATTTCTCGTCTGCGATGAGGCCGTTGCCGCTTTGGACGTCTCGATCCAGGCGCAAATCCTCAATCTCTTCATGGACCTGCGCGAGAGGCTGAACCTCACTTACTTGTTCATCAGCCACGATCTCGGAGTGGTCGAGCACATCTCCGATCGGGTGGCGATCATGTATCTCGGCCGCATTGTCGAAGAGGCTCCGGCCGAGGAGATCTTTGCACGGGCCAACCATCCCTACACGCAGGCGCTTCTCGCCGAGGTGCCGCGGATCGAAACCACCAAACGCGGCTTTGCCGCGATCAAGGGTGAATTGCCGAGCCCGCTCTCGCCGCCGACCGGATGTCATTTCCACCCGCGCTGCCCGCACGCGATGCCTCGTTGCCGCACCGAAGCGCCCCGACTGAAGGTGGTTGCTGCCGGACACAAGAGCGCATGCCACCTCAATGACGCCGCCGCCTGAACGCCTTGGAATTTTTAGAGATGACCGACCTCCAGGCGTTCCAGTCCGTGACCGATGACATGGTCCTCTGCCGCGATATCATGGTGACGATGCGCGATGGGGTAAGACTGGCGACCGACGTCTACCGACCGGCAAGGGGAGGCCGCGCGCTGGACCGGCCAGCTCCCGTCATCGTTGAGCGGACGCCTTATGGCAAGGCGATGGCGTCGCGCGCTGAGCTCGAGGTCGGCATGACCGAACCGATGGCTCGCGCGACGGTCGCCGAGCAATTCGTGCGCCATGGCTACATCGTCGTCTACCAGGACTGCCGCGGCCGCTACGGCTCGGAAGGCGAGTTCGTCAAATATCGCTCCGAAGGTCCGGACGGCTACGACACGCTTGCATGGATCGCAGCCCAGCCCTGGTGCAATGGCCGGATCGGCACCATGGGCCTTTCCTATGCTGCGCATACCCAAATGGCGGCGGCGTGCCTTGCGCCGTCCGCTCTTGCAACCATGATCCTCGATTCCGGCGGGTTCTCTAACGCATTCACCTGCGGCATTCGCCAAGGCGGCGCATTCGAGCTGAAACAGGCGACTTGGGCCTATCGGGAAGCTCGCGAGAGCGCCGTTGCCGCCGGCGACGAGCTTGCCCTAAAGGCGCTCGAAGCGGAAAACCTGCATCGCTGGTTCGGCAAAATGCCGTGGTCGGAGGGCCGTTCGCCGCTCCGCTGGGCTCCTGAATACGAGGCCTATCTGCTCGAGCAGTGGCGGCACGAGACATTCGACGGTTTCTGGAAGCAGGTCGGCATTCATGCGGCGGGCTTCTACGACGATATTCCCAACATTCCGATCGCCCTGATGTCGAGCTGGTTCGACGTCTATGTCCCGACGACGTTCGAGAATTTGGCTGGCCTTGCCCGAAACGCGAAACGGCCGCTCGCCTTGATCATGGGTCCGGGCTTGCACGGCGACCGCAATCTGACCTTTGCCGGCGACGTCGATTTCGGACCGAACGCTCCGCTCGGCGGCAATGTGGCGGCAAGCTGGCTGGAGTTTCGTCGCCGTTGGTTCGATCGCTGGCTGAAGAGCGGGTTGGAGGACGATCTCGACGAGGAGCCGATCCGTCTTTTTGTCATGGGCGGGGGAAAGGGCACGAAAAATGAAACGGGCCGTCTCGATCACGGCGGGCGCTGGATCAAAGGCAAGCGGTGGCCGCTGCCGAACGTGACGGAGCAAAGCTATTATCTGCACCCCAACGGCAGGCTCTCGGAGGTCTTTCCTGCGCCCGACGCCGTCGCGCTGAGCTATGATTTCGATCCCGCCGATCCGGTCCCGACCATCGGCGGCGCGCTGACCAGCGGTCAGCCGATCTTCGCCGGCGGCGGCTTCGACCAGAGAGAGGACAAGAGGTTCTTCGGCTGCCGCAATTTCGGCTTGCCGCTTTCCGCCCGTCTCGATGTCCTCTCCTTTGAGACCGAGCCGCTTGCCGACGATTTGACCGTGCTCGGACGGGTAGAGGTGGAGCTCTGGGCGGCGACCGATGCACCCGACACCGACTTCACGGCGAAACTGATCGACGTCTATCCACCGAGCGCCGACTATCCGACGGGCTTTGCCCTGAACCTGACCGATGGGATTTTCCGCTGCCGCTTCCGGCGTTCATTCGAAAGAGCCGAGCTCGTGAAACCTGGCGAGATCATGCGGCTTCACATCGAGCTGTTTGCGACCGCCAATCTGTTCCGTGCCGGCCATCGGCTGCGGCTGGACATCTCTTCGAGCAATTTTCCGAAGTTCGACGTCAATCCGAACACCGGTGCGCCGGCGGGGCTCGGCCGTAGCCGGCAAGTGGCGCGCAACACGGTTTTTCTCGATAGAGCGCGGCCATCGAGGCTAATCGCGGAGAGATTGGGGGCACAATCGGGCGGCTCCTTTTCGGCAGAGCTCGCTTGAGCGGACATCCTCTCTTTGATATTGCGGCTCCCTCACGGTCCCCTCCGTTCGTCCAGATCACGGTGAACGTGCCTTGAAATTATTTTTCGCCCGGTGGCTGCGAGTCTGCGCGCTACGGGAATTGCCAACTTGCTGAATATTCTGGCAGGAAAGAGTAGGGAATCTGCGCTTTTGCATATGTTTTGGGAGAACGGCGCTTGCCGGTGCGCATATCGGCGGCAGATTTGCCCTGCTTATAATTGGAATTTTCACTTCTAATTTGGCGGGCTGCGCAAAAAATATATCCTACCCTCCAGCATAAAGCCGGACATCGAAGAATGTGGATTGCCGACAACAGGCTCGGCATGCAGGGGAAGGGTTTGACCATGAAACAGGTGAAAGAGCCGACGAATACACTGACAAGAAGAAAGTTTCTCAAAGGCAGCGCGGCTGCTGCCGGGGCCGCCGTAGGGTCCGGAGCGATCGGCGGTTTTCCGACGATCTGGGCCCAGGAGATCAAGGACATCGAACTGCGCCACGTCGGCGTTTCGTACTCGGTCGTCAAGGCGATCGGCGACCAGGCGGCCAAGGATCTCGGCTTGAAAGTGACGATGCAGAATCTCGACACCTCCGCTGCCATCAACCGCTTCATCACCCAGCCGAATTCGGTCGATATCGCCGACCTCGAAGGCTGGCAGGCCAAGCTCGCCGCCAAACGCGGCGTGATCCAAGGCATCGAAATCAACAAGATCAAGGAGTTCGATAATATCCTGCCGATCTTCACCAAGGGTGAGATCGACGGCGCAGTGGTGTCGCGCCAGGGCATTTCGCCGTACGAAGCGATGTATATCGAGACGCCCGACGCGACCGATCTCCACGACGGCGTCACCGAATGGGCGACATTCCTGCCGCAAGTCTACAATGCGGATTCGATCGGCTACCGTCCTGATCTGATCGGCCATCCGGTTACCGAGTGGAAGGAACTGATCGACCCGAAGTTCAAGGGCAAGGCGGCGATCCTCGACGTGCCGGCGATCGGGATCATGGACGCCGCCCTGTGTTTCGAGAGTGCCGACCTGATCAAGTACGGCAACAAGGGAAACATGACCAAGGAAGAGATCGACTTCACTATCGACAAGCTGATCGAGCTGAAGAAGTCGGGGCATTTCCGCGCCACCTGGACCACATTCGACCAATCCGTGCAGCTCATGGCGGCCGGCGAGGTGATCATCCAGTCGATGTGGTCGCCAGCGGTTGCCGCGGTTCGCGTCAAGGAGATCCCTTGCGTCTACGCGCCGGTCAACAAAAAGGGCGACAAGGAAGGCTATCGCGGCTGGTGCAACGGGATGGGCTTGATGAAGCACCTCACCGGCAAGAAGCTTGAAGCGGCCTACGAGTATATGAATTGGTACTACACCGGCTGGCAGGGCGCTTTCGTCGCCCGCTACGGCTACTACAGCCCGGTGCCGTCCACCGCCAAGCCGTTCCTCACCGCCGCCGAATGGGACTACTGGTACGACGGCAAGCCGGCGCCGGATGAAGTCAAGGACCCCTACGGCACTCCGATGGAGAAGACGGGTACGGTGCGCGATGGCGGCTCCTTCCTCGAGCGGGTCAAGAACATCTCGTGCTGGAACACGCTGATGGACGAGGCGGCCTACATGAACAAGCGCTGGAACGACTTCAAGGTTGCGTGACCGGCGTCGCCGCAACCGGATCGGGCGCCTTGCCCGATCACACCTTCATCCGAAAATCCTCGGAGTCCGGCGATGACACAAAGCGTTGCGTTCAAGCGAAATCTGGCCGGGTGGGCCTATGTTGCCCCGCTGGTCGTCGTGCTGATCCCGTTCTTCGTGCTACCGCTGGTTGCAGTGGTGGCAGCGAGCTTCTTCGAAACCGATGGCTTCGGCGGATTGTTCCCGGCGTTCAATCTCGAAAACTACACGCAGATACTGACCTCGGAACTGACGTTCAATCTCTATTACGAGACCATCAAGTTCACCGTGCTGACGTGGTTTTTCAGCTTGGTGATCGGCTTCCTCGTCGCTTATTTCCTTGTCTTCCATGTCAGGAACCCGCTGCTTGCGCTCGGGCTGTTCCTGCTCTGCACAGTGCCGTTCTGGACCTCCAACATTATCCGGATGATTTCCTGGATCCCCTTGCTGGGCAAGGAGGGGCTGGTCAATGAGGCCTTGCTCAAGATCGGTCTGATAGACCAACCGCTCGAATTCCTGCTGTTTTCCAGCTTCGCGGTGGTCGTCGCCTATGTCCACCAGCTCACCATCTTCATGATCGTGCCGATTTTCAACGCCATGGGCCGGATCGACAAGCGCGTCGTCGAGGCGGCGCTCGACGCTGGCGCCAGCCGCTTTGATATCATGCGGCTGATCATCGTGCCGCTGTCCAAGAACGGTATCGCGCTCGGTTCGATCTTCGTGATTTCGATCGTCATGGGCGACTTCTTCGTGGTCAAGGTAATGTCGGGCGGCGGCTCTGCCTCTGTCGCCGGCGCCTTTTATGAGGACATCTCGGTGCTGCAATATCCGACCGCCGCGGCCAGTGCAGTGCTGCTCACCGTCGTTCTCGTGCTGACTGTCGGCTTGATCCTGCGCTTCGTCGACATCCGCAAGGAGATCACGCGATGAGCATGGCCCCGACCATCGCCGCAAGCGTGCCGGCGCACAGGAGCCGGGCGATTGCCCCGGCCAGTGGACGCCGGCCGTGGACCTTCTATGTGCTTGCCACCCTGTTCACGCTCTACCTGGTGGCGCTCTACGGTCCGATGGCCTGCATCTATATTCTTTCCTTCCAGGATCTGCGCGGCGGGCTGGTCTTCCCGATCAAGGGTCTCTCGCTGCACTGGTTCGTCGACCTGTTCACGCAGGTCCGCACCGGCGACGTCAAGGGCTCCTTCGAGCGCTCGTTCGAGCTTGCGATCGTGGTCACGGTGCTGACCGTGGTCGTATCCTTCCTGGCCGGACTTGGCTTTCGCAAACGCTTCGCCGGTGACACGACCGTCTTCTATTTGATGATCGGCAGCCTGGTCGCTCCCGGCCTGGTGCTCGGCATCGGCGTCGGACTCATCTTCAACTCGGTCGGTATCGAGGCAAGCCTGTTCACCTCGGCGCTTGGTGCGCAGCTTTCATGGACGTTGCCTTTTGGCGTGCTCGTCATGTTCGCCGTCATGTCGCGCTTCGACCATGCCTGGGAAGAAGCGGCGCGCGACCTTGGCGCCTCGCCCTGGCAGGCGATCCGGCTCGTCGTGATCCCGGTGCTGGCGCCCGGCCTTGTCGCTGTCGCGCTGTTCGGCTTCACGCTCTCCTATGACGAATTTGCCCGGACGCTGCAGACCGCCGGCTCGCTCAATACACTGCCCCTGGAGATCTGGAGCATGACGCTGAACATCACTTCGCCGGCACTCTATGCGCTTGGCACCGTCACCACGATCGTCTCTTTTCTCGTCATCGGGGCAAGTCTGGGCACGATCGCCTTCATCCAGAAGCGGCGCAGGAGCCGCCCGCCCGTTCTCGTGGGAGCCGGCGCATGACGGTCGGCATGGGTCATATTGAGATCGCCGGCGTCGCCAAGAGCTATGACGGCTTCAGCTATGCGGTCGACGGCGTCAATCTGAAAATTCCGGACGGCGCCTATTGCTGCATTCTCGGCCCTTCGGGCTGCGGCAAGACCACGATCCTGCGTATGATCGCCGGCCACGAGGATCCGACCGTTGGCGAGATCCTGATTGGCGGCGAAAGTGTCGTCGGCCTGCCACCGGTCGAGCGCCGTACGGCGATGATGTTCCAGTCCTACGCGCTGTTTCCGCATCTGACGGTTCGCGACAACATAGCCTTCGCGCCCAGGGTCCGTGGGCTCTCGAAGACCGAGCGCTACGCCAGGACTGACGCCATGATCGAGAAGGTACGGCTGGCCGAGTTTGCCAACCGTCTCCCGGCGCAGCTTTCCGGCGGTCAGCAGCAGCGCGTGGCGCTCGCCCGCGCTGCCATTACCGAACCACGGGTGTTGCTGCTCGATGAGCCGCTTTCGGCGCTCGACGAGCATCTCCGCATCAGGATGCGCGCCGAGCTGAGACGCATGCAGCGCGAACTCGGCATCACCTTCGTCCATGTCACGCATACGCAGCTCGAGGCCATCGCGCTCGCCGACATGGTCGTCGTCATGGAAAACGGCAAGATCAAGCAGTCTGGTCCGGCGCGTGAAATCTATGCTGCGCCGAAGGATCGCTACGTCGCGGAATTCCTTGGTGGGCAGAATGTGCTCAGTGGCAAGGTCGGCAGGATTAATGGCACGCGCGCTATGATCGCGAGCCCTGAAATCAACGGCATTACGATTCCGATGCGCGCCGGCGTCCGGCTGGAGGCCGGCCAGGCGATCGACATCGCGGTGCGGCGCGACGACGTCGAACTGTTCCGCACGGGCACAACGCTCTCCGAGCAGGACATGGCTTCGGTGCCGGCGACGATCCTCGGCATCGAATACCAGGGCAATTTCGTCAAGGTGATGCTGGACGCTGCGGGCGAGGAGGAATTCGTCGCCTATGTGCCGGAACGCCGCTTTTTCGAGAATCCATTCGACGTCGGCGATAGCGTCCTTGCCGCATGGCTGATCGACCGCGCGCATTTGCTTGCCTAGCCCGGAGCACACCATGGAAATCAATCTCACGCTCAATGCACGCCCGGTCAGCGTATCGATCGATCCGGCGATGCTGCTGGTCGATCTCCTGCGCGAGCAGCTCTCGCTCACCGGAACTCACATTGGCTGCGACACCAGCCAATGCGGTGCCTGCGTGGTGCATCTCAACGGCGAGTCGGTGAAAAGCTGTACCATGCTGGCAGTCTCGGCAGATGGCGGTTCAGTAGCGACGGTTGAAGGCCTGGCGGGCGCCGGACAGGCGAAGCTGCATCCGATGCAGCAGGCCTTCCATGAAAACCACGGGCTGCAATGCGGCTTCTGCACGCCGGGGATGTTGATGAGCGCGGTCGACCTTGTCGGACGCAATCCCGACCCAACCGAAACGGAGGTGCGCGATTGGCTGGAGGGCAATCTCTGCCGCTGCACGGGCTACCACAACATCGTCAAATCGGTGATCGCCGGCGCCGCCGCCATGCGCGCGGGCAAAGTGAGGGGCTCATGAACATGTCAAAAGTGGTTGGCATCGGCGCGGCGCCGAAGCGCAAGGAGGATCTGCGCTTCGTCACCGGGCGCGGAAACTATGTCGCCGATATCAAGCGGCCGGGCATGCTTTTTGGCGCGTTCCTGCGCTCGCCGCATGCGCACGCCCGGCTTGGAGAGATCGATGCAACTGCCGCCCGCGCCATGCCGGGCGTGGCGGCGATCTATACCGGCGAAGACCTGAAAGCCGACAATGTCGGCGGGCTGCCGGTCGGCTGGGGCATCCACGGCAAGGACGGCATGCCGATGAAGGAGCCGCCGCACCCGCCGATCGCTCATGGCAAGGTGCGGCACGTCGGCGATGCCGTCGCCTTCGTCGTGGCGCAATCACTGGAGCAGGCGCGCGCCGCGGTCGAGGCGATCGAGGTCGAGTACGAGATCCTGCCTGCCGTGGTCGGCGTGGTCGACGCGTTGCAGCCGGGTGCGCCCGCCGTCTACGACGACATTGCCGACAATCTGTGCTGCGACTGGGAGCTGGGCGATGCCGCTGCCGTGGAGGTCGCGTTCGCCGACGCGGCACATGTCGCCAGCATCGAACTCGTCAACAACCGCCTAATCGGCAATCCAATGGAGCCGCGTGCGGCGATCGGGGAATATGATTTCGCGACCGGCCAGCACACGCTGTGGACGACGAGCCAATTTCCGCACGTGGTCCGCTTCCTGATGGGTGAATTGGTGCTCCACATTCCTCAGCACAAATTGCGTGTCGTGGCGCCCGATGTCGGCGGCGGCTTCGGTGTCAAGCAGTTCCACTATGCCGAGGAAGCCGTCGTCACCTGGGCCGCCGCAAAGCTCGGGCAACCCGTCAAGTGGGTTTGCGAGAGATCGGAAGGCTTCGTCTCAGACGCCCAAGGCCGCGATCATTTCACCGAGGCCGAGCTGGCACTCGACGAGAGTGGCAAGTTTCTCGGACTCAGGGTGCGCACACTCGCCAACATGGGTGGCTATCTCTCGACCTTCGGACCAAACATCCCGACCAACCTTTACGCACCGCTGCTATCGGGCGTCTATCGTATGCCGGCTATACATTGCTCGGTGAAGGTGGTCTTCACCAACACCGTTCCTGTGGATGCCTATCGCGGCGCCGGACGGCCAGAGGCGACCTTCGTGCTGGAACGACTGGTCGACGTCGCGGCGATCGAGATGGGCATCGACAAGCGCGCGATCCGCCGCCGCAACATGATCCCGACCGAGGCCTATCCCTACCAGACGCCGGTCATCGTCGAATATGACAGCGGCGATCCGCTGGGCTGCCTCGACAGGGCCGAGAAGCTCGCCGATGCGGATGGCTTCGAGCAGAGGCGGCTGGAATCGGCGGGCCGCGGCAAATATCGCGGCCTCGGCCTGTCCACCTATGTCGAGGCTTGCGGATTGGCGCCATCGCGATTGGCCGGTAGCCTCGGCGCACGTGGCGGGCTTTACGAAAGCGCGACGGTGCGCGTGCACCCGACCGGCGCGGTCACTGTGCTGATCGGCACCCACAATCATGGCCAGGGCCACGAAACGACGTTCGCGCAGATCGTCTCGGATCGTCTCGGCGTGCCGTTCGAAGACATCGACATCGTCTGCGGCGACACCGCCAAGGTGCAGTTCGGGATGGGCACCTACGGCTCGCGCTCGCTTGTGGTCGGCGGAGCGGCGCTCTCGAAAGCCGCCGACAAGGTGGTCCTGAAGGGGCGCAAGATCGCCGCGCACCAACTCGAGGCCGATCTTGAGGATATCATGTTCGACGCGGGAGAGTTTTCGGTCGCCGGAACCGACCGCAAGAAAACGTTCACGGAGATCGCCGGCGCGGCCTATGTGCCCTTCGACTATCCGCTGGAAACCCTTGAGCCCGGCCTCGAGGAGCAGTCCTACTACGACCCGGTCAACTTCACCTATCCTGGTGGCGCGCATTTCGCCGAGGTCGAAATCGATCCCGATACCGGCATGGTGACGCTGGAGCGCTACACCGCCGTCGATGATGTCGGCACGATCATCAATCCGATGATCGTCGAGGGCCAGTTGCAGGGCGGTATCGTACAGGGTGTCGGCCAGGCGCTGTTCGAGCACGGTGTCTACGATGAAAGCTCCGGACAACTGCTCTCCGGGTCCTTCATGGACTACTGTATGCCGCGTGCCGACAATTTTCCGGCGATAGTCGTTGCCCCGCATTCAACGACATGCACCCACACGCCGATGGGCGTGAAGGGATGTGGCGAATGCGGCACTATCGGTTCGCCGGCTGCCGTTATCAACGCCGTGGTCGACGCCCTGCAGCCCCTGGGCGTCACCCATGTCGACATGCCTGCGACGCCAAACAAGATTTGGAACATCATCCGCAATTCGCGCGCCGCGCTCGCAGCCGAATAAGGGGGCTTCGATGAAATCCTTCGACTATCTGAAGCCTGCAACGACCGTGGCAGCGGCTGCCCTGCTTGCCGAGCATGACGACGCCAAGATCCTAGCTGGCGGCATGACCTTGCTGCCCACCATGAAGCAAAGCCTAGCCGCGCCCGTCGCGATCATCGATCTTTCGGCGGTCGCAGCACTTCGCGAGATAGCGTTCGATGAAGGCGTTCTGGTCATCGGCGCGATGGCTCGCCATTGCGACGTCGCCTCCTCAGCGCTGGTGCGGACACATATACCTGGACTGGCTTCGCTCGCCGCGCACATCGGCGATCCGCAAGTCCGCCATCGTGGCACGATCGGCGGCTCGGCCGCCAACAACGATCCAGCCGCCGACTATCCTGCGGCGATCCTCGCTCTTGATGCAACCGTGATCACGATCGAACGGACGATCCCCGCCGACGCGTTCTTCGTCGATATGTTCGAGACTGCGCTCGAAGCTGGCGAAATCGTCACCGGTTTCCGCGTCCCGGTTCCCGACATGGCGGCGTATGCGAAATTCCGCAGTCCTGCATCGCGCTATGCGATTGTCGGCGTGTTCGTCGCACGAACGGCCGGAAAGGTGCGCGTCGCGGTCACGGGTGCAGCCTCGTCGGTGTTCAGGGCAACCGACATCGAAACGGCGCTGCAGGAGCGGTTCGATCCGGATGCGCTGAGCCGCGTGTCATTGGATCCGTCGGGATTGAATTCGGACATCCATGCGGATCGGGAATATCGCGCCAATCTCATAATGGTCATGGCGCGACGCGCGGTCGCCGCAGCGCTCCGGAATGCCGACGAAAGTGCAACAAAATAGCGGTCGGCCGGCGTGGTTCGGCCGCGCGAGTCCGGCCCGGGAGGGCTCATGACCATGATTCCAGTCAATGTCGGCGTAGCCAGTGCGCCGGGCGATCTTGCGCGTCTCTCTGCCGTCGACATGGTCGCCGGCTACAGGGCGGGCCGTTTCGACCCCGTTGATGTGATCGAAGACACGGTGTGTGCGCTCCGCCGCATGGATGCGGTCTGCAATATCGTTGTGACTGATCTCTACGAAGAGGCTGTTTCCGCAGCCAAGGTGATCGCGCAGCGTTACCGAAAAAGCGCCGAAACCCGCCCGCTGGCAGGGGTTCCCGTCACCGTCAAGGATCTCATCTTCGTCGCCGGCAAGCCGGCGAAGGCGGGCGCGCCCTCATTTGCCGGCTTCGTGCCGCCAGTCGATGCCCATGTCGTGCGCCGTCTACGCGACGCCGGCGCCATCGTAACCTGCAAAACGACCACCTGCGAATCCGGTTACAAGCTCACTGCCGACAGTCCCGTCAGCGGCATAACCCGCAATCCCTGGTCGCTGGAGCGAACCAGCGGCGGCTCCAGCGGAGGTGCTGCTGCGGGCGTCGCCGCCGGCTGCGGTCCGCTGGCAATTGGAACCGATGGCGTCGGCTCGATCCGCGTACCTGCTTCCTTCTGCGGGGTCTTCGGCCTTAAACCGACTTACGGCCTCGTTTCGCGCGCGCCCGGCTTCTTTCCGCCATCATGGGGATCGCTCGCGCACACCGGTCCAATAGCGCGCACGGTTGCGGACGCTGCTCTGCTGCTCGAGACAATAGCGGGCTATGATGTGCGCGACGCCGCCTCGCTCGCCCTGAAGCCGCAGGAGTACTCCAGGATTCCGCCATCGGTCATGGGTCTGCGCGTCGCTTTTTCGGTCGATTTCGGGTATGCGCCGGTCGATCCGCAAGTGCGTGCGGCGTTCGCCACCGCACTCGACATTCTGGCCTCCGCGGGCGCCAACCTCGTCGAGGTTCCCTTCGCCCTCGACCCGGATATTCTCGACAGGGTGCTCAATCCGATCGCCTTCACTGAACAAGCGGCATCGGTTGGTGATCGCGGCGCGGAAGCATTTCTCGACTCGGACGAGGAGTTCCGCGCCGTTCTTGACAAAGGCCTCACCTACAGCGGCGCTGATTACATGGAGGCGACGCATCTGCGCTCCCGGCTCCGGAACCAATTCGTCGAACTGTTCCGCACCGTCGACGTGATGCTTACGCCGACAGTTGCGGTTACCGCCTTCGCGGCCGGCACGCTCGGCACGTCCTGCATCGACGGGCATCCGGTCGACGCGCATCTGGGCTGGTCGCCTTTCACGTGGCCGGTCAATCTGTGCGGCCTGCCGGCCGCGACGGTCCCGTGCGGACGTGATTCTTCGGGCCTGCCGATCGGCGTTCAGATGATCGCACCATGGATGCGCGAGACTTCCATCATCGCTCTCGCGGGAGCCTTTGAGGAAGTGCGACCCTGGACGGAGGAATGGCCGCCGCTCAACCTTCGTTGAGCGGCCTTTCGGATTTGGGTTCGCGCATGTCCGGCATCACCACAGCGCCGATCTCCCGGTTAATATCGAGGTAGTGCGACAGGTAGTCATAGAGCGCCTTGGCCGCCGGCTTGGTCGTGCCCTGCGCCTTGTAAAGCAGCAGGTCAACTTTGGGCAGCGTGGGAAAGTCGCCGCTAGCCACGATCTCGCGCATGCCCGAAACGAGTGCGCTGCGGCCGAGCACGGTTACGGCCATGCCTGAAAACACCGCCGCCTGGAGCCCGCTGACACTCTCGCTCACGCAGGCGATCCGCCATGAGCGGCCCGCCACTTCGAGGTGCTCTATCGCATGATCGCGATAGATGTTGCCCGGCGGAAGCAGCGCCAGAGGCAGAGGTGTCTCGGTATGCGCCGTCGAGTGTTCTCCGGTGATCCAGACGAGCTGTTCCTGACGCACCACTCGCCCGCCGATGAAGTCGTTCATCCGCGTGACCAGCGCGATGTCGATTTCGCCGCGATGGACCTGTCCGACCAGCGGCGTCGACAGCGAGCAGTGAAGCTGGACCTGGACGCGCGGGAAGGCACGCTGGAATACCGCAAGGATCGACGGCAACAAATAGGCCGCGTAGAGGTCGGGGGTGCCGAGGATCACCTGACCTTCGATATCGGGCGATGAGAGGCGCGAGAGCAGTTCGTCGTGCAGACGCAGGATCGAATTTGCATAAGAAAGCACCAGTCTGCCATCGGAAGTGAGCACCATTTTGCGCCCATCGTGACGGAACAGATTGCAGCCGCAGATCACGTCGAGCCGCTGTAGCTGCAGGGTAATGGCGGGCTGCGAGCGGCTGAGGCGCCGCGCCGTCTCAGTAATGCTGCCGGTTTCCGCGACGCACTGCAGCGATCGGAGCATTCTTATGTCGACGCTGATGAGGTTCATATGTTCGAGCCAGATCCGATGCGGCCGGTCTAACTACGCAAGATTCATTCCAGCCGACCTTCGGCGCAGTTTTGTGCTCCGTCGCGCAACTCGATTGGCTAAGCCCGGCACGATAAGCTTGTGCAAAGACAGGCTGCTGTGGGGCAGGCCTCAATCGTATTTGGCGACAAAACGTCCGACGGCGGCGAGGCAATCGTCCTTCTCCTCGACATGCGGCATGTGGCTGGAATTCGGGAAGACAATGCCTTCCACGTCCGGGATGCGATCGAGAAAGGGCTGGACGCAGGCTTCGGTCGCTTCGTCGTAAAATCCGCGGAACGCCAGCGTCGGCGCCTCGATCAGATGCAGGCGCTCGACGATGGTCCAGTTCCGCATCGTGCCGATGACGTGGAATTCATTGGGTCCGTTCATGGTGTGATAAACCGTCGGATCCGCGTCGATTGCCGCGAATGTCCGGGCGACCTCCCGCGGCGTTGGAAGGACACGGCAGACGTGGCGGTCATAGAAGGCTTTGGTTGCCGCAACATAATCCGGGTGATCGGTGGTCCCGGCTGCCTCGTGCCGGTCAAGCGCGAGTTGCACATCGGCCGGCAGCCCGGCCCGCAATTGCAGCGCGCCTTCCACCCATAGCGCCATTGAGGCCAGCGAATTGGCCAGGATCAATGCCTTGAGCCCGGCAGGGCGTCGCACGGCATGTTCGGCCGAAAGTATGCCGCCCCAGGACTGGCCGAGCAGGGCGTAACGCTCGGCAATGCCAATGTGAGCGAGCAGCGCATCGAGTTCGCCCAAAAAGAAATCGACGGTCCAGAAGTCGCCGCCCTTGTCGGGCAGATGGGTCGACTTGCCGTTGCCGATCTGATCGTAGTGGATGACGGCCCGCCCGGTATCGGCAAGCTCCCTGAATGAATCGACGTAGTCGTGGGTGCAGCCCGGCCCGCCGTGAGCGACGACCAATGGCAGCTTGCCCGAGTTGAGATCTCCGATCACGCGATACCAGGTGCGGTAGCCCCTGTAGTCGCTGAATCCTTCGGTGGTCGCATGTGCCGTCACAGTTCCAAGCTCCGGGTCCTGGCTGGCAGGAACCAAAGTGACGGACCCTCCCAAGCCTTGTTTGCGGCCGACGGTACTAAGCGGCCCGGCGCATTTACAGCTAGCACTATTTATAGGTTTGCCCTGGCGGGAGGAGCCCTCAGGCGGAGAGCCTCAATGCTCCGGCTCGAGCAGCCGGTAGTGGGCAGCCAGCGCGATGGCGTGGAAGCGGTTGCGCGCGCCAAGCTTGCGTGTCGCCGCGTTGAGATGCAGCGTTGCTGTCGGCACCGCGCGGCCAATCTCGCGCGCGACCTGCTTGGCCGTCAGTCCGGCGGCGGCGAGGCGCAGGCACTGGCGCTCGCGCGACGTCAGGTGGACGTATGGGCAGGTGCGGATGCCGGCATCGAAACCGGCGTAGACGGAGTCGTGCAAGAGATGGCCCAGATCGCCGATTTCGGCGATTAACTGCCTTGCTTCGGCCTCGACCCCTGGCTCTGGGTCGGCGCGGATCGCGGTGAAGGTGGCCAGATCCCCACCGGCAAGACGGATGGGCACGGTGACGCCGCAGGTCATCCTGGTATCGAGCAGATAGCTGATCACCGGATCATGCCTGGACCGAAGCACATGCTGCATGACGGTGCTCTGAACGCCCTTGTGCGACCAGAGGAACGGCCTCGATACGGCGAGCGCGGCTTCCTGCACCGGGTCAAGCTGATAATAGCCGCCTTTGCACCAGAGATCCTGCATGTCGCGCGGCACGTTGTGCAGAGCCATCAGCGACGGGGTGATCAGGTCGCCCTCATGGCTGACCGGCACGGGCGTATAGTCATAGATGAATGAGGTGAAACCGACGGGCTCCAGCACATCGGTCGCCACCGCCATGGCGGCGTCGATGCTCATTCCCGTTCGGAACCGGCTCTCTAGATCGCCTGAAAAGCCCTGCATGCGACAAGCTTACCCGCTGGCCATTGCTTGTCAAATAGCCATGTCACCCGCGTGCCCAATAGATAGGCTTAAGGCTGGCCTCTCCGACCTATCTATCTTAATAGCTATCCTGCTCGGCTTCGCTGGTCGTAGTCTTTGCGATTGGGCGAAGGTGCGGAGACCACCCGCGACCCAGATCATTTCCAGCCACGCCGCGGTCGTCGATTGCGTATAGCGTGGCCAGTCGACACGCTTTCCACGAGGAAACACAGCCATGCGACCCCAAAAGGCACTTGCAGCGTTGATACCCGGCCTGGCTCTGCTCGGCATGACGATCGTGTCGCCGCCGAGCAGTGCCTTGGCCGCGGAAGGCAAGCTTGGCGGCACGCTCCGCTTGCTGGCCAACGCCGCTGCCGGCACCGCCGATCCGCATATCAATTACACGCTGCAGTTTTTCCAGATGAACTATATTCTCTACGATGGTCTGGTGACCTACAAAAAGGCCGGGGACAAGACCGGCTTCGAGGTGGTCGCGGACCTTGCCGAAACCCTGCCGAAGGTCGAAAACGGCGGCAAGACCTACGTCTTCAAGCTGCGCAAAGGCATCAAGTTCGCCGACGGCTCGGACGTCACCAGCAAGGATGTGGTGGCTTCGTTCCAGCGCATCTTCAAGATCAGCGGGCCGACGGCCGGGACCTTCTACAACGGCATCGTCGGCGCCGATGCGTGTTTGAAAACCCCGGCGACATGCACCCTCGATGGCGGCCTGTCGGTTGACGACGCAGCCGGAACGATCACCTTCAACCTGGTCCAGCCGGATGCCGAGTTCCTGCAGAAGATCGCCATTCCGCACGCGGCGATCCTGCCGGCGGGCGCGCCGCTCAAGGATGCCGGCACTGATCCGATCCCGGGCACTGGGCCCTACATGATCGCGAGCTATGATCCGAACAAGCTGATGAAAATGGTGCGCAATCCTCACTTCAAGGAATGGAGCAAGGAAGCCCAGCCGGCAGGGTATCCCGACGAGATCGACTATGAATTCGGCCTCACCGACGAAGCGGCGGTGACGGCGGTCGAGAACGGGCAGGCGGACTGGATGTTCGATCCGCCGCCGGCGGACCGTCTTGGCGAACTCGGCACCAAATATGCCAAGCAGGTCACGGTGCATCCGCTGATGGCGATGTGGTATGCGCCGATGAACAACAATCTGGCGCCGTTCAACGACATCCGTGTTCGCCAGGCGGTGAACTTCGCCATCGACCGCGCCGCGATCATCAAGCTCTTTGGCGGCAGCAATCTGGCACAGCCGGCTTGCCAGATCCTGCCGCCGGGCTTCCCGTCATTCGCGCCTTATTGCCCATTCACCGCCAATCCGGGCGAAAAGTGGTCGGCGCCGGATATGGACAAGGCCAAACAACTGGTTGCTGAATCGGGAACTGCTGGTCAGGAGGTGACGATCATCACCGAGGACAGCAGCGTCTCGAAGTCGATCGGGGTCTATCTGCAGGACGTGCTCAACCAGCTCGGCTACAAGACATCGGTCAAGCCGATCTCGCAGAACATCCAGTTCACCTATATCCAGAACACCAACAACAAGGTGCAGATCTCGGTCTCGCAATGGTTCCAGGATTACCCGGCGCCATCCAATTTTCTGGAAGTGCTGTTCAGCTGTGCCTCATTCACGCCGGGCTCGGACGCCTCGGTCAACATTTCCGGGTTCTGCGACAAATCGATCGACGCGTCGATGGCCGAAGCAGAGACAGCCACCATCGCCGACCCAGCCAAGGGCGCAACACTCTGGACGGCCATCGACAAGGCGGTGACGGACAAGGCCCCGGTCGCTGTTTTGTTCACACCCAAGCGGGTCGATGTCGTCTCTTCCAGGCTGAAGAACTTCACCTTCAGCCCGCAATTCTACTGGATCGTCAGCCAGTCCTGGGTCGAATGATCCCCTCGAGCCAATGCGACGGAGTGCCACCGGCGCTCCGTCGCATTTCCTTTTCCGCCGGATCAGCGCATCTTCCAGGTCGAGATTTTTGCCAGGCAATCCCGTTTATGGTCCCCCGTTCATGGTCAATGTCATTGCGGACCAGCCTGCCGCCCCGGTCCGCCAGGCCGCCGCTGGCCCATGGCGCACGGCATGGCGCAAGCTTAAAGCCGATCGTTCGGCAATAGCGGCGTTCGGTGTGCTCGTCGTCATCGTCATCGCTTCGCTGGCGGCGCCGCTTTATGCGCAATACATCGCCCACACGGATCCTTTCGTAACCAATCTCAACGGCGAGATCGTCATCGATGGGGTGACCCAGCCGGTACTGCAGGCTTCCACCGAAGGCCTTGGCCTCGGCATGACGCCGATTGGGCCGACCTGGCGGATCGGGCCGTATCTGCTCGGCGCCGACAATCAGGGCCGTGACGTCGCGGCGCGACTGCTTTATGGCGGGCGGGATTCGCTGCTGATCTCGGGCGCTGCAGCTGTGCTGTGCCTCGTCCTGGCGACCTTTCTGGGGGTTGTTTCCGGGTTCTTCGGCGGCATTGTCGATGTCGGCCTGTCGCGCATTCTCGACGTGCTCTGGGCGTTCCCGGTTTTCCTGCTGGCGATTTCCCTGTCGATCGTGCTGATCGCGCAGAGCATCCAGATCGGTCCGTTCGAAATCCGCTCCGGCAGCCTGTGGCTGCCGATCTTCATCATCGGCATCGTCTATGTGCCCTATGTGGCACGGCCGATCCGTGGCCATGTCCTGACCTTGATGCAGGCCGAATTCGTCACCGCGGCGATCGGGCTTGGCGCGTCGCCCTGGCGCATCCTGCTGCGCGACATCATGCCAAATGTGGTGACGCGCATCATCGTTTTCGTGCCGTTGATCCTGGCACTCAACATGATGACCGAATCCTCACTGTCGTTTCTGTCGATCGGCGTGCAACCGCCGGACGCCAGTTGGGGCACGATCATCCAGGACGGTCAGGGCCTGCTCTATTCCAGGCCGATCGTGGCGCTGGCGCCCGGGCTTGCCATTGTCATCACCGTGCTGGCTCTCAACATTCTCGGCGACGGCGTGCGCGATGCGCTCGATCCGAAATCCTCGCCGAGGGGCATCTAGTGCTTGCCGCCATGAGTTTTCGGCTCGGCCAGATGGTGCTGGTCATGTTCGGCATCAGCGTCGTCGCTTTCCTGATCTTCTTCGCAACGCCCGGTGCCGATCCCTCGGCGCGCATTGCCGGCCGCAACGCGTCCCAGGAGACATTGGTCCAGGTCCGCCACGATTTCGGTCTCGATCGGCCATTGCCGGTGCAATACGGGCTGATGATGAACCGGCTTTTCGTCAGCCGCGACCTCACCTCCTTCGTCAATCGTGGGCAGCGCGTAATTCCCGCGGTGACAGCCGCCATTCCGGTTACGCTGTCGCTGGTCGGCGGCGCGGCGGTGCTGTGGGTGTTGGGCGGACTGATCGTCGGGGTGATCGCCGGGGCGACGCGCGGCACGTTTATCGACCGGGCGCTGATGATCCTGAGCCTGATTGGAGTGTCCGTTCCGGTCTTCTGGCTCGGCGAGGTCGCCAATCTGCTGACACAGAGCCGCTGGCATGACACCTGGCTGTTTTCTTGGGTTCCTCCGCTCGGCTACATCCCCCTGACACAGGACCCCTGGGGCTGGTTCAAGGCGCTCGTCATTCCGTGGTTCACGCTGGCGACGCTTTATGTCGGCCTTTACGGACGGGTGCTGAGGGCAAGTCTGATCGAGATGATGCAGGAGGATTTTATCCGCACCGCGCGGGCCAAGGGGATCGGCGAGCGGCGGGTTTTGCTGCATCACGGCCTCAGGACGTCACTGGTGGCATTCGTCACCATGTTCGGTCTCGATTTCGGTGCCTTGGTCGGCGGCGGCGCGCTGTTGACCGAAGTGGTCTTCGGGCTGCAGGGCGTCGGGAAATTGACCTATGAGGCACTGCAGACCCTCGACCTGCCGATGATCCTTGCCACGGTGATCTACGCCTCGTTTTTCGTGGTGATGGCAAACTTCGTCGTCGACGTCGTCTTCGTCTTTATCGACCCGAGGGCTCGCGATGTCCGTTAACGCTCCCCTTCTCGTCGTCGAGGGTCTCACCGTATCCTTCCGCAGCGACGCGGGGCTGGTGCGGGCTGTGGCAGGCGTCTCGTTTGCCGTCGAGCAGCGGGAGATCGTCGGTGTCGTCGGTGAGTCCGGTTCCGGCAAAAGCCAGACCTTGCTGGCCATCATGGGGCTGATCGACAGCCCCAATGCCGTCGTCTCCGGTTCAATCCGCTTCATGGGGCAGGAGCTCGTCGGGCTCAACCGGCGTGCGCTCGATGCCATTCGCGGCCGCCAGGTCGCGATGATCTTCCAGGATCCGATGTCGGCGCTCACCCCGGTGCATACGATCGGCAACCAGATCGGCGAGCAGGTGCGTGCGCATGAGAAAGTGTCGGCGCGGGCGGCGCGGGCGAGGGCGGTGCAGTTGCTGGATGCGGTCGGCATTGCCAATCCTGATCGGGTCGTCGACGGCTATCCGCACCAGCTCTCCGGCGGCATGCGCCAGCGTGCGGTGATTGCGATGGCGCTCTCGTGCAACCCGGCGCTGCTTGTCGCGGATGAACCGACCACGGCCCTGGACGTGACCGTGCAGGCGCAGATCCTCGAACTGATCGGACGGCTGCGCGATCAGTTCGGCTCGGCGGTGATCCTGGTCACACACGATCTTGGCGTCGTCGCCCAGGTCGCGGATCGGGTCTTGGTCATGTATGGCGGACGCTTCGTCGAGGAGGGCCGCAAGAGCAGCGTGTTCCGAACGCCGCTGCATCCCTACACATGGGGACTGTTCGGCTCGATCCCGCCGATGGATGGTGAGCGTCCGGTACGCCTCGCCGCGATTCCGGGAGCTCCGCCTTCCCTCTCCAACCTGCCGAAAGGCTGCGCCTTCGGTCCGCGCTGTGCCTTTCGCCACGATGCCTGCCTGGTCCAGCTCCCGACAATGCGTGGCGACGGCCATCGCGCCGCCTGCGTATTACCGGAAGCCAGACGCAAGCAATTCAACATCCACAAGGCTGTCGGCGTGGAAATGCAACGATGAGTGCTGCGCCACGCGAGCGCCCGCTACTTCGCGCCGGAGATCTTTCGAAGCATTATCACGTCGGCCGCTCGATTTTCCCGGCGCAGCGCCGGACGGTCCAGGCGGTCGACACGGTATCGCTCGACATCTGGCCCGGGGAAACGCTTGGCATCGTCGGGGAGTCAGGTTGCGGTAAATCCACTCTTGGCCGATGCCTGGTGCGTCTGACCGATATCACCTCCGGTTCTCTGGAGTTCGAGGGCCGCGACATTACCGACGCGTCCCAGCGTCAGCTCCGTCCGTTGCGGCGACAGATGCAGATGGTCTTTCAGGATCCGAGCGCCTCGCTCAATCCACGTCGGCGGGTCGGCGATCTGCTGGCCGATCCGTTCCGCATCCATGAGCGCATCTCGGCATCGGAAATGACGGACCGCGTCGCCGAGCTTCTGCGCCGGGTCGAATTGTCCCCCGAGCACGCGTCGCGCTATCCCCACGAATTCTCGGGCGGCCAGCGGCAGCGGATCGGCATTGCTCGCGCGCTGGCGCTCCGGCCAAGGCTGATCGTGGCCGACGAGCCGGTCTCGGCGCTCGACGTTTCGATCCAGGCCCAGATCGTCAATCTGCTGGCCGATCTGCGCGAGGAGTTCAACCTGACCTATGTATTCATCGCCCATGATCTATCCGTGGTGCGCCAGATTTCGACGCGCGTGGCCGTCATGTATCTGGGATCGGTCGTGGAGAGCGGGCCGACCGATCTGGTCTTTGCGGCGCCCAGGCACCACTACACCACGGCACTCCGTTCCGCGGTGCCGATACCCAGTATCGATCGGGCACGACGCGAGCGGCTTGTCCTGAAGGGTGACTTGCCGAGCCCGATGAACCCACCCTCCGGCTGCCGGTTTCACACCCGCTGCCCGGCTGCCACTTCCATGTGCCGCAACGAACGTCCGCTGCTGCAGAGCACGGGCGACGGTCGCCTGGTTGCTTGCCATCATCCGGGCGGCGGGTAAGGCGCGGGATTCTCGTTGGGGGAGGGGACAGGTCGCGTGTGGCGGCGAAGTCGAAGCACAACGGTCTAGATTGCTCCCGTCCGCTCAAGCGGGCGCGGCTGTGCCGAGAGCTGCGGCCAGGACATCAGCGAGGCCACGGCCGGCGCTGCCGTCCTCGTCGAGGCGCGGATTGTAGATGGTGACCTCGATCCCGACCGCCTTGCCGCTCGCCAGGATGATGCGGAGTGCCGCCGACAGTTCGTCCCAAGACAGCCCGCCCGGTATGCGGAAATCGACCGCCGGCATGATCGCATCGTCGAGACAATCAGCGTCGAGATGGATGAAGAAGCCGTCGAGTTCCGCCCGCGTCAGGTGGCCAACGGCGGCCCGGGCGGCGGTTTCGACGCCCAGGCGGCGGATGGCGTGCAGATCGTAGGCCATGAACTCGGCTGGCAAAGGCTGGCTGCCGAATTCGGCCTGGTCCTCGTGGTCGCGAAATGCGAAGGCGACGACGTCCCCGGAGCGCACCAACGGGCGGCGGCCCTCCAGGTCGGTCAGCAGCGCCGGCCCGTAGCCGGTGACGAAGGCCAGCTCCATCGACGCGCCTTCGCTGTTGGGCTCGGCTTCCGGCTGGAAGAAATCGGCGTGGCCGTCGATGAAGAACAGGCCGTAGCGGCCGCACCGGCGCAGCGCGAGCATCGGACCCAGCAGGATCGTACAGTCGCCGCCCAGCACCACCGGGAATTCGCGGGCGTGCAGCACCTCCTCCACGGCGTCGGCGAGCTTGGGTGACCACGCCACGATCGCCTTGGCATTCAGCGTCAGGGTGGCAGGGTCGGGCTTCGGGTCTTTCGGCGGGACGGCCAGCCGCCCGGCGCGGCGCGCATGGATGCGTTCGGCGAGGCCCAGTTCCAGCAGCCGACCGGGCAAGGCTTCAACGCCGTCGGTCGCCAGACCCAGCGAGGACGGCGCTTCAAGGATGGCATAGGGGCGGGTCGGCATCAGGTGCTCCCAGGTATCGCGAGTGAGAACCGGCGCAACGCCAGCGGTTTCCGCTACTGAGCGCTGCGCGGCTGCCGGTTTGACGGCCCATAAGCGACGCTTTTGCAGCCAAAAAACTCGCCTCGCAGCCGGCGTAACCCAGTACGTGGGCGAAACCGAGGAGATTTCAAGCCGCCGCCCAACTTCCCTGTTGAAGGCAGGATCGCAAGTTTTCCGACCGGTGGGAGACCGTTTTTGAGCGCATTCAGAGAGGACGATGCGCGGCCAAAACGGGGCGCTCTTCTCAAAGGCCCTCATCCCAATACGGTGCGCGTCCTATGCATCGAGCAAGGTGGTCGACGAAGGCACGGACCTTCATCGACATGAGCCTGTTGCTGGGATAGACGGCATAAATCGTGCTGGCTGGAGGCTCCCAGGCATCCAGCACGCGGTGCAGCGCGCCGGTACGCAGCGGCTCCGCCACCGCCCATGTGGGCAATAGGGCGATGCCGATGCCGTCGAGCGCGGCAACGCGCAGCATCTCCGCATTGTTGCTGCGAAAGCTGCCGCCCACGGTCACCCGCACCTCGCCAATTTTGCCGGTAAGGCGCCATTCATCGCCCCAAGGCAAAAGGCTGGTGCAGAGGCAGTTGTGCTTGGCGAGGTCGCCCGGCTCGCGCGGCGCTTCATGCTTGGTGAGATAGGCGGGCGCAGCACAGGCGACGAGCCGGGATGGCGCGAGCTTGCGCACGACAAGCGGCGAATCCTCGAGCGCGCCGATACGGATCGCCAGATCCAGCCCCTCATCGACCAGGCTCACATGCGTTGGGCTCAAGGCAATGTCGACGGAAAGGTCCGGATAGCGCCTCAGGAATTCCGGGACGGCCGGCGCCACATGCATCCAGCCGAAGCTGTCGGGCGCCGATATGCGAAGCGTGCCGCGCGGTTCGCGCTGCAACGCGCTCGCCTCTTGTTCCGCCGCTTCAGCTTCGGCGAGAATCCGGGCGCAGTGGCGGTAGTAGGCTGCGCCCGCTTCGGTCATCGAGAGCCGACGCGTGGTGCGGTTGAGGAGGCGAATGCCCAGGCGCTGTTCGAGCCGCTGGACATGGGCGCTGACTGCCGATTTGGAGAGTCCGAGCCGGTGAGCCGCAGCCGAGAAACTGCCGCTGTCCACGACGCGAGCGAACGCCGCGATGCCATTGAGCGGGTCCATCGTCGGATTGTCCTGAAATCCGGACGGCATGTCCATACAATTCCGGCTAATCGACGGACGAGAACGGCCTATCTCCTGGTGAACGACCTGCACGAAGGAGATCGACGATGGATGCCAAAGCTACAGCGGCTGAAGCGTTCGTGCGCGAGCCGGCGGCCGGCTCGACGCTCAACGTTTTGGGCATCACCCATATCTACAAGGCCACCGGCGCCGAGACCGCCGGGTCCTTCTCGCTCTGGGAGTCCGTGGTTCCGCCGGGCGCGGGAGTGCCACCGCACATCCATGTCCGAGAGGATGAAGGCTTTTATGTGCTGAGCGGCGAACTCGTCATCGAATTCGAGGGCCAATCCGCGCCCCATCGCGTTGCGCCCGGCGGCTTCTTCTTCGGCGCACGCGGCCGGCGCCATGCCATCCGCAATGTCGGCGACAAGCCAGCTCGCGTGCTCGTCTTCTGCGCACCGAGTTGCGGCCTTGATCAGATGTTCGCGGAATTGGACGCCGCGACTGCCGCCGGCACGCCGGAGATGGCAAAGGTCGTGGCCATCACCGCCAAATACGGCGTCACCATCGAGGCGCCGGCTGATCCGCCGCACTGAGGTCGAACGATCGTCTGTCAGGCCGGAAACAGAAATGCGGCGGCGGGATCGAAATAAATCTGTCTGCTCGAGGCGATGCCCTCCTGTGCTCGCGCCATGTCGGATGTCGGCCTAACGTCGATCTCCTGGCCGGCGGCGGTGCGTGCGATGACGCGCCGCCGCTCGCCGAAGAAGGCGGTGTCGATGAATTCGACCGCAAGCCCGGCCGTGGCCGCGCCGGGTCTCAGTCGAAACGCTTCCGGCCGCACCATCAGCCGGGTCTTCTGGCCTTGGCTGAACTCCCGATCGTTCCTGACGCCGGAGACGACCGAGCCATCGGCGAGGCGGATCGTGGCGGCGCCGTCGACGGTTTCAAGATGCTCGGCCGGCAGGAAATTGGAATTTCCGATGAAGCTGGCGACGAATTCGCTCGCAGGTCTCAGATAGAGGTCCTCACCGCTGCCGATCTGCTCGATGCGCCCGTCACGAAACAGGGCGATGCGATCCGAAAGATGCAGCGCCTCGTCCTGATCGTGGGTGACGTAAAGGATCGTTACGCCGGTTTCGCGATGGATGCGCCGTATCTCGGCCTGGATTTCCTCGCGCAGCTTCTTGTCGAGCGCCGAAAGCGGCTCGTCCATCAAAAGGATCGGCGGATCGTAGGCCAGCGCCCTGGCAAGCGCCACGCGCTGCTGCTGTCCGCCGGAAAGCGCGCCAGGATATCGGCCGCCGAAACTCTCGAGCCGTACCAGCGACAGCATCTCGGCGACTTTTCGGTTCACCTCTGCGTCCGGACGGCGGCGCACGCGCAACGGAAAGGCAACGTTCTCGGTGACGGTGAGATGCTGGAACAGCGTGTAGCGCTGGAACACCATGCCGATATTGCGCTTGTGCGACGGCACCGACAGCAGCGACCTGCCTTCGAGAAGAACGTCGCCGGATGTCGGGTGCTGAAAGCCGGCGATCGCATAAAGCGTCGTCGATTTGCCAGAACCGGAAGGGCCGAGAAAGGTCAGGAACTCGCCCTTGGGTATGTCGATGGTGACATCGTGTACGGCGACGATGCTGCCGAACGCCTTGCGCAGGTCGCGAATGGAGAGGAACGGTTCGGTCATTTCGACAATTTCCGCCGAATGAGTGCGGTTACGATCATCAGGCTCAGCGTCAGAAGAACGAGAAGGCTGGAGGCCGCAGCGATGACCGGGCTGAGATCCTGGCGCAGGCTGCCCCAGATCTTGACCGGCAAGGTCTGCAAGGTGGGGCTTGCCATGAAGATTGCGACCACCACCTCGTCCCATGAGGCGAGGAAGGCAAAGATCGCCGCCGAAAAGATCCCGATCTTGATCGCCGGCAAGGTGACCCGGAGTTTTGCCTCGAAGGGGCTCGCGCCGCAGACGATCGCCGCATCCTCGATGGATTTGTCGAAACCTTCGAGTGCCGCAGTGATCGGAATGATGGCGAAGGGCAGTGCCAGGACCGTATGGGCGATGACGAAGCCTACCGTGGTGCCGCCGAGCCCGATCCGCAGGAAGAATGCATAGATGGCGATGGCGAAGACGACAACCGGCAGCACCATTGGCGTCAGCAGCAGGCCGCGAAGCGTATTGCGCCCGCGAAACTGTCCCCTGACCAGCGCGAAAGAAGCCAGCAGCCCGATGACGACGGCAAGAATCGCGGCCATGGTGGCAATGCGCGCGCTGGTCAGCGCCGCTTCGAGCCAGGCCGGATCGGCGAAGAGCTCCTCATACCATTTCAATGTCCAGCTTGGTGGCGGAAAAGCCAGCCACCGCGACGACCCGAACGACAAAAGCACGATGAAAACCACCGGCAGCAGCAGAAACGCGGCAACCAGGCCGGTGAAACCCAGAAGTGCTGCGCGCAGCCAGCCCAGCCGGTCGTAGTCGAGCAGCATCTCAGATGCCTCCTGTCATGCGCTTGGCGCCGACGAGGCGCAGCTGCAGCGCGTAGAGCGCCATGGTCACCAAAAGCAGGATGAAAGCCGCCGCGCTTCCGAGCCCCCAGTTGAGCAAGGACTGGATCATCTGGGCAATCATTGCGGCGAGCATCATGTTGGAGGTGCCGCCGAGCAGCGTCGGTGTCACGAAATAGCCGAGCGACATGACGAAAACCATCAGGCCGCCTGCAGCGATTCCGGGAAGCGACAAGGGCAGCAGAATGCGGCGGAAGGCGTCGAAGGGACTCGCACCGCACAGAGCGGCGGCGCGCAGCGTCATCGGATCGATGGCGCGCAGCGTTCCGACCAGTGGCAGTATCATGAAGGGCAGCATGATGTAGACCATGCCGATGGTGACGCCGGTCAGGTTGTTGATCAGCGGCAGCGGCTCGCTGATCAGGCCGATATCCATCAGCGTCCGATTGATGACGCCGGTGCGTTGGAGCAGCACCATCCAGGCATAGGTGCGGGTGAGCAGATTGGTCCACATCGACAGGATGATGATGCCGAAGACGATCGAGCCGAGGGCAGGCGGCATGATTGCCAGCATCCAGGCGACTGGAAACGCCACGATCACGGTTACGGCGGTGACGACGGTGGCGACCAGAAAGGTGTTGAAGAAGACCCGCGCATAGGTGCCGTCGCCAAACAGGGTGGCGTAGTTCTGCAGGCCCGGCACGGGTTCGGTCAAGCTGCGCAACAGCAGCGCAACAACCGGCACCACGAAGAACAGGGTGATGAGGGTCAGCGCCGGCAAGGCGCCGCCGATACCGTCGGGCCTTCGGAGGATTGGCTGTCGATGAAGCAAATTGCCCGACATTGGCGATGATCCCGGCAGCTCAGGCGGGACGCCTAGCGACGCCCCGCCGGTTCATGGGTGAGGTCGGCGGCTATTTGGCCTGCCAGGCGTACCAGCGCTCGGCGATCTTATCGCGGTTTTCAGCCCAGTAGTTCATGTCGAGGTTGATCTGCCCGTCGACATAGGCGTCCGGCAGCGACTTGACGACATCGGCCGGCATTTCGGCCTTGGCTGCCGTGTTGATGGGTGCGTAGCCGCTTGCTTCAGCAAACATGGCCTGGCTTTTCGGGCTTGTCGCAGCGGCCAGGAATTTCATGGCGCTCGCCTTGTTCTTCGAACCCTTGGGAATGACGAGCACGTCGGCGGCGGTCATGTTCTGGTTCCAGGATACGCCGACATCGGCGCCGTCCTGCTCGAGGGCGAAGACACGTCCGTTCCAGAGCTGCCCGAAGGCTGCCTCACCGGAGGCGATCAGCTGCTGCGACTGCGCGCCGCTGTCCCACCAGACGATTTCCGATTTGATCGTGTCGAGTTTCTTGAACGCCCGGTCGAGGTCGAGCGGATAGAGCTTGTCTGCCGGCACGCCGTCGGCCAACAGCGCAATCTCGATGACGCCCGGCGCCGACCATTTGTAGAAAGTGCGTTTGCCGGGAAATTTCGTCAGGTCGAACATGTCGGCCCAGCCCGCCGGTTCGGCCGACACCGCCCCTTTGTTCCAGGCAAGAACGAAGGAGTAGTAGAAGCTGCCGACCGCATGCTCGGTGGTGAAGCGAGGATCGAGATCGGCTTTCGGCACGACGTTGAAATCGATCGGCTCGAGCAGGCCGTCCTTGGCCGCCTTGATGGCGAAATCCATTTCGACATCGACGACATCCCAGGCGACGCTGCCGCCTTCCACCATGGCTTTCAACTTGCCGTAGTCGGTCGGGCCGTCCTGCAGGACCTTGATGCCGGAACTGGCTTCGAACGGAGCGGCCCAGGATTTGGTCTGCGCCTCCTGGGTGGTTCCGCCCCAGCTGGTGAACACCATTTCATCGGCCCGTGCGGCGGTGGCTGCCAGGAGTCCGGCCAAAATGCCGGTCAAAATCAGTTTCATGTCGTTCTCCTCTGTTGGTTGTCTGGTTCTTGTTTTTATGAATTGCGCGATTGCCTCATCGCATGACGAACGGGTCCGGGATCGGCTCGTCGGATATCCGTATCCAGACGGATTTCGGGCGCGTGTAGTCGCGGATGGCGTCGAGCCCGCCCTCGCGGCCGAGCCCCGACTGACCGTAGCCGCCGAACGGCACGAGCGGCGAAACCGCGCGGTATGTGTTGACCCAGACGACGCCGGCATGGATGTCGCGCGCCATGCGGTGCGCCTTAGCGAGATTGGTGGTGAACACGCCCGAGGCGAGGCCGAACGGCGTGTCATTGGCAAGCGCCAGGGCTTCGGCTTCCGTGTCGAAGGTGAGAACGCTGAGCACCGGACCGAACAATTCCTCGCGCACGCAGGGCAGCGCTGAATCCTCGGCATCGATGATGGTCGGTGCGTAGTAGAAGCCGTGCGGATGATTGTCGGGCCTTTTTCCGCCGGTGACCAGCGTCCCGCCATTGGCAAGGCTTTCGGCAACGATCGTCTCGATCCATTCCCGTTGGCGTGGCGTTGCCAATGGCCCCATTTCTGTGGCCAGATCCTGCGGATCGCCGATTCTGATGGCCTCGGCCTTGTGCTTCAGCCTGTCCAGGAACTCGGCCTTTATCGAACGCTCGACAAGCAGCCGGGAGCCGGCGACGCAGCTTTGTCCAGACGCTGCGAAAATCCCGGCCACCACCGCGTTGGCCGCGCTGTCCAGGTCGGCGTCGGCGAAAACGACAACCGGACTTTTCCCGCCCAGCTCCAGCGTCGTATAGGCGAGATTTTCCGCCGTGTTGCGGACGATAGCGCGAGCGGTCGAAGGTCCGCCGGTGAAGGCGACGCGTGAAACCAGCGGATGACTTGTCAGGCGCTGGCCGCAATCGTGTCCGAACCCGGTCAGTATGTTGACGCTTCCGGCGGGAAATCCGGCCTCATGAACGAGTTCGGCGAAGGCCAGCAGCGGCGCTGGACCGTCCTCCGAGGCTTTCAGGACGACCGTGCAGCCGGCGGCCAGCGCCGGGCCGAGCTTGACGGCCGAAAGGAAGAGCTGCGAATTCCACGGCACGACGGCAGCGACGACGCCGATCGGCTCGCGTCGGATGGTGACGTCCATATCGGCCTTGTCGATCGGCACATGCGAGCCTTCATGCTTGTCGGCAAGCCCGCCATAGTAGCGATAATAGTCGCCGACATAGGCGATCTGGGCGCGGGTCTCGCGGATGATCTTGCCGGTGTCGCGCGTTTCCAGTTCGGCCAGGCGGCCGGCATTGGCGACGACCAGGTCGCCGAGGCGCACCAGCAGCTTGCCGCGCGCCGTCGCCGTCAGCGAGGCCCACGCGGCCGAGTGCAGCGTCCGGTGCGCCGCCTCGACGGCGCGGTCGACATCGGCCTCGGTTGCGGCGGGCATCGTCGCCCAGGGCGCTCCGGTTGATGGATCGATGCTTTCGAAGGTGGCTGTCGGCGTATCGAACGCCCCATCTATGAAGTTGCTGAAGGCCACAAGGGTCATTGCGGCCTCCCATGCCCGAAGGCTGGCATCACCTTGTCGACGAACAGCTGCAGCGACTTCTTCTTGCGCTCGTGCGGCAGGCCGCTGTCGATCCAGATCGAGTACTGGTCATAGCCGAGCGCCTCATATGCCTTAAGCCGGGTGATCACCTCTTCGGCTTCGCCGATGACCAGGTTCTGTCGGATTTTGTCCGGCGCATATTGCGGCATGGCTGCGATCTCGTCGCCGGAGAGCGCTTCCAATATGCCTTGGCGAACCGGCTTCTTGTTCTGGAACCACGCGCCGAACTGGCAGTAGAACAGCGACAGGTCCCTCGTCAGTTGCTCCGCATCGGCGGCGTCTTCGGCAACGAATGTGTGCATCAGCAGCATGATCTCGGGGCGGGCCATGTCGGGATGCGCCGCGCACGCCGCGTTGAAGCGCTCCATCAGGCTGGTTACTTCGTCGTCGCCGGAGGCGAGCGGCGTCACCTGAACGTTGCAGCCGTTGGAGACGGCGAAGTCGTGCGAGTTCGGATCGCGCGCCGCCACCCAGATCGGCGGGTGCGGCTTTTGCACCGGCTTGGGCGATGAGGTGGTCGAGGGAAACGACCAGAATTCGCCGGACATCTCGAAATCGCCTTCCCAGAGGCCCTTGATGGCCGGGATGATCTCGCGCATGCGCTGGCCCGCGCCCCAGGCGTCGAGCCCAGGGAACAGGCGTTGGTACTCGTAGCTGTAGGCGCCGCGGGCGATGCCGATGTCGAGCCGGCCGCCGGTGACGACATCGGTCATGGCTGCCTCGCCGGCGAGCTTGATCGGATGCCAGAACGGCGCGATGACGGTTCCTGTGCCGAGCCGGATGCGCTTCGTCCTGGCGCCGAGATAGGCGATGTTGATGAACGGGTTTGGCGAGATGGTGAACTCCATGCCGTGGTGTTCGCCGATCCAGGCCGTCTCGAAGCCTGCCGCCTCGGCCATCACGACCAGTTCCTCAAGCTCATCGATGAGGTCGGCATGCGGCTTTGCCGGGTCCGAGCGTTCCATATGGACGAAGAGCGAGAACTTCATATCTGTTGACCCGGACTGGAAGTGTTGATTGCTACCGGCTTGGCGAGCGGACGGACTTCACCTTCGACCTCGTTGCCGACATAGACTCCAAACGCATCCTCCCGACATTCGCGAACATAGCGGGCGAGCATCGAGCGCACGGCAGCGTCGGCGATGTTCAGTCCGGCAATCCTGTCGATGTCGACGAGCCGAACCTGGCGATCGCTGGAGTGGGGCGCGGCTACCGTGCCGCGGTAGTAGACGTGCGTTCGCGATGGGCTTGCGGCGTCGTCCCAGACCGCAAACAGGAATCCGAGATGAGCCTCGATGGCTTTCGCAGCGAGGCGTCCCCTAAGGCTTCGCGTGTCGCCGGGTGCCACGAGCCCTCGGCCCGCCGGCAGTTCGAAAAAGCCGTCGGCGGTTTCGAGGAACAGCACGCGGCCTTCATCTTCGAGGATGGCGCCGACCTCCATGTCGGGCGGCGCGGCCGCCAGTGCTTCCTGGCTGAGGCCGGGCGAGACGTAGGCGCCACGGCAATAGCCGAGGGGCTGCGATGAATTGTGGGAGAATTCGCGAACGCGGCCGATGAGGATCGAATGGTCGCCGGCGTCGACCAATTGCTCCATGTCACAGTCGAACGTCGCCACCGATCCAGCGAGCAGCGGGCTGCCGGTCGGGCCGAAGCGCCACTCGACAGCCGAGAACTTGTCCTGCGATTTCGAAGCGAAGACGCCGGACGCGGCTCGCTGTTCCTCCGAGAGCACGTTGATGGCAAAGCACTTCGAGGTCGAAAACACCGGATGACCCAGCGCTTTCTTGGCGATGCAGACCAGCACAAGCGGCGGATCGAGCGAAACGGATGTAAACGAATTGGCGGTGAAGCCTCGAGGCTCTCCTTCCGGCCCGATCGCGGTGACGATTGTAACGCCGGTCAGGAAGGAACCGAGCGCCCGCCTGAATTCGCCCGCGTCGAAGGCTGTGTCCATTGCCGGTCGCGCCGATGTGCTTGCGCCGTCGTTGCTCTCGAGAAAATCGACAATGCGCCGTGTGACCACGTCAGGCGAGGCTACGGCCATCATATGTCGTTCGCCCTCCAGAACGACGCAGCGACCGCGCGGCGCGAGGCGTGCCATCGCCGCCGACATCGCAGGCGAGGAATTCCTGTCCTGCGAGCCGGTCATGAACAGGGCCGGCATTGCGAGACCGGAAAGACGATCGCCATGCGCCGCATCGGCATGGGCGAAAAGTCGATAGGTGCGCGCATAGCCCTCGGAGTTGACGCTTTGCAGTGCCACGCGCGTCATCCTTGCCGCCTCGGCCAGGCTGTCGGGGACCGGGTTGCCGAACCAGCGCGCGATCGTTGCGTCCGTCCCCGACGGGTTTTCCGCGCCATTCAGTTCGGCGGCGCGCTCGCGCACTGCCTGCGCAAGCTCCGCCGGGCGGCGAAAAACCGCATTGAGCGAGACGAGGCTACGAACCCGTTCGGGTGCGTTGAGAGCGATTTCCTGCCCGACCAGCGCCCCCATTGAATGGCCAACGATCGAGACGGCATCCAGGCCAAGGTGATCGAGAAGCCGAATTGCCTGTCCGGCATAATCGGCAAGGCTGGCGTCCTCGGGCGGCAACGGCGACTGGCCGTGTCCCAGGATGTCGATTGCGATCACATCCCATCTGTTTTTCATCAGCTCGATCTGGGGTGCCCAGATCGCCGCGTTCATGCCGACACCGTGGATGAGAAGGACCGGCGCGCCGGATCCGGCACGGATGAAACCGGTGCCGTCAGGCGCCGTTCCGCGATGCCAGCCACGGTCCGTCAGCTCAGCCATGCAGGTCGCCGACCTCCTTGAGATCCTGGTAGCGGTCGCCGATGCGATGATGCGGTCGTCCGCCGATCGAGGCGCCAAGCGCCACCACCAACTCGTCCGGCGCCGGCGCGTCGCCGATCTGGAAGTGCACCGTCAGGTAGTGCGAACGTCGGCCTTCATCGTTCTTGTCCATGAGCGGGATCATGATCGGCGTGTTCGGCCCGCCGCGCAGGTTGGTGAAGGCAAGATAGGTCTTGGCGCCGACGGCACGCCGATAGTGGTTGCCGAAATGCAGCGTGTGGATGAGCGCCGAGGCATGCTCGATCTCGCCTGATGTGCCGCAGATTGCGGCCTTGCCGTAGCCTTCGATCGCTTCGCCGGATCCGGCGACTGCGAGGATTTCATGGGTCAGCATCTCCCCCAGAACCGGCGCATAGGCGCGGATCTCGGGCGAAAGGTCCTCGGTGAAACCGCGCCCGGCCCAGGGGTTGTCGAGCACCGCCGCCACGCCGATCAGGCGCAGCGGCCGGGGGGCCGCCTTGCCGCCTTCGATTAGCGTGTTCTCGACATGGGTGACGATCTTTCGAATGGCCGGCTTCATCGAATCCTCGGTGTCGGGTCGGCTGAGGCATCCGGAAAAGTTCCGCTTTTGCCTAGCTGTCTTATGGTATACCATACTATTGAAGACCAAATCCCTTGTCAACGGATCGTCGAATCTGTTTCTTGCGGATGCTGGGAGTATATGAATTGGCCGACGACACACTGAGGATCGAACGATCCGCCAAGACGCTGAGAACGCTGGCGCTGGAGCGCATGCGCGACGCGATCATGGGGTTTCACTTCCAGCCTGGCGAACGGTTGGTCGAGCGGCCGCTTTGCGACCAGCTCGGCGTCAGTCGCTCGGTGGTGCGCGAGGTCCTGCGGCAGTTGGAGACCGAGGGCCTCGTCCAGATGATACCTGGCCATGGACCCGCGGTGGCCAGGCCGGATCTCAGCCGCACCGACGAGATTTATGAACTGCGCGCTCTGATGGAGGGCATCGCGGCGCGCGCCTGCGCGCTGACGGCGACTGAGGGCCAGATCGCCGCGCTTGAGCGCGCGTTCGATGTGCTGCTCAAGGCGTGGGCATCAGCCAATCCGATCGAGGTGATGCGGGCGACCACAAAATTCTACGAGGTGCTTTTCGATGCCGCCGACAAGCGCATCGCCTGGGAGATCGTCCAGGGTCTGAACGTCCGCATCAACCAGCTGCGTTCCATGACCATCGCTTCGGAGAATCGCCGCGATGCCGCAATTGCCGAAATGACCGACATTATGAACGCGATCAAGTCGCGCAACGGCGATGCCGCCGAAGCCGCGGCCCGGCGGCATGTGGAGCAGGCCTGGCGAATTGCGCAACAGACCCTTCGCAACAGCTGAAGCAGAAATTTCACATTACGGTATCGCCCGTCGCCTCGCAGAGGGCAGTGCTTTCGTCACAATTTCAGGGGCAATATTGTACGGCTTGGTCGTTCTGGGCGCTGTCATGGCGCTGCGCGAACGGCGGCTGCAATGAGAAGGGATACACGATGAGCAAAGGGGCGCCGACATCGGCGGATGATTTTCTGACCGGGCTGAAGGGGCAGCGCGTGCTGGTGACGGCAGGCGCCGGCGGCATCGGCCTGGCCATTGCAGAAACGCTGTCGCGGCTCGGCGCGCGCATCGTCGTTTGCGACGTCTCCGACGAGGCGCTGGCCGCCGCTCCGGACAGGATCGCCCTGGTCGCCGCGGTCAAGGCCGATGTCTCGCGCGACGACGACGTCGACCGGCTGTTCGAGACGGTGAAGGAAAAGCTCGGCGGCCTCGACGCGCTGATCAACAATGCCGGCATCGCCGGGCCGACCGGCGGCGTCGACGAAATCGATCCGGCGGAGTGGCGGCGCTGCATCGACATCTGCCTGACCGGCCAGTTCCTCTGCGCCAGGCGTGCCGTGCCGCTGATCAAGGCGGCGGGCGGCGGCTCGATCGTCTCGATGTCGTCCGCCGCCGGCCGCCATGGCTACGCTTTCCGCACCCCCTATTCGGCGGCCAAGTTCGGCGTCATCGGATTCACGCAAAGCCTTGCCAAGGAACTCGGGCCGCACGGCATAAGGGTCAACGCCATCCTGCCCGGCATCGTCGAGGGACCACGCATCGACAAGGTTATCGCCGACCGGGCCAGACAGCTCGGTGTGTCGAACGAGGAGATGACGGAACGCTATCTCCACAACATCTCGCTGCGCCGCATGACCAGCCCCTATGACGTCGCCGCGATGGTCGCTTTCCTGTTGTCCGATGCGGCGATCAACATCTCCGGCCAGTCGCTCGGCGTCGACGGTAATGTCGAAACCCTTTGAGGAGCCCGACCATGATGAAAGTAGCGATTGTCGGCAGCGGGTTCATCGGGCGGGCCTGGGCGATCAGTTTTGCCCGCGCCGGCCACGATGTGCGGATGTGGGACCAGTCGCCGGCCGCGACCGAAGGTGCGCACGATTACATCGCCGGCGTGCTCGGCGACCTCGCTGCGAATGATCTGCTGCGGGGGCAGGCAATCTACGTCGTGCTTGGTCGCATTGCCGTCGTTGCGGAGCTCGAAGAAGCGCTGGCCGATGCGGTCCATATCCAGGAGAACACGCCCGAAAACCTCGACGTGAAGCGCGAGGTGTTCTCGCAGATCGATGCAATGGCCGCTCCGCAAGCGGTGATCGCCAGTTCCACCTCAGCGTTGCTGCCGTCGAAATTCACCGACCATCTGCAAGGGCGGCACCGCTGCCTGGTCGTGCATCCGATCAATCCGCCCTACCTCATCCCGGCCGCGGAAGTCGTGCCGGCGCCATGGACGTCTTCCGAAACGGTCGAAAGGACCCGCGCCTTCCTCGTCGATGCGGGCCACGCGCCGCTGGTGATGAAGCACGAGCTCGACGGCTTCATCATGAACCGCCTGCAGGGCGCGCTGCTGGAGGAGGCTTTTCGACTTGTCGCCGACGGCTATGCCAGCGTCGAGGATGTCGATATCGGCATTCGCGACGGGCTGGCGCTGCGCTGGTCGTTCATGGGTCCGTTCGAAACGATCGACCTTAATGCGCCGGGCGGTGTACGCGACTATATCGAGCGCTATCAATCGATCTATGCCAACATTTTTCCGCAGATGCTGCGCCGCGTCGACTGGGCCGGCGAAGTCATCGAGACGGTGGAGGACGACCGCCGCAAGCGGCTGCCGCGGGAAGAACTCGGCGAACGGCAGGTTTGGCGCGACCGCCGGCTGATGGCGCTGGCCGCGCACAAGAAAAAATCGGATCAGGAGTTTGGAAGATGACGGAAACAAGCCGCAAGCCCGGTGCTACGCAGACCAGGGGCAAAATTATCATCACCTGTGCGGTGACAGGGGCGATCCATACACCGACCATGTCGCCCTATCTGCCGATCACGCCGGACCAGATCGCGTCCGAGGCGATCGCGGCGGCGGAGGCAGGTGCGGCGATCCTGCACCTGCATGCCCGCGACCCCGAGACCGGCAAGCCCGACCAGACGCCGACGGCCTTCGCCCGCTTCCTGCCGCGCATCAAGCAGGCCACCAATGCCGCCATCAACATCACCACCGGCGGCAGTCCCTACATGAAGGTCGAGGAACGCGTGCGCCCGGCCGCCGAGTTCAAGCCAGAGGTCGCCTCGCTCAACATGGGCTCGATCAATTTCGGGCTCTATCACCTTGTCGACAAATACGAGACTTTCAAGTTCGACTGGGAAAAGCCGCATCTGGAAGCGACGCGTGACCTGGTCTTCCGCAACTCGTTCAAGGACATCGAATACATCCTTGCGACCTGCTACGACAACGGCACGCGCTTCGAGTTCGAGTGCTACGACATCGCCCATCTCTACAATCTCTCGCACTTCGCCGATCGCGGGCTGGTCAAGCCGCCGTTCTTCGTGCAGTCGGTGTTCGGTCTGCTTGGCGGCATCGGCACCCATCCCGAAGATGTCGCCCATATGAAGCGCACCGCCGACCGGCTGTTCGGCGACCAGTTCCGCTGGTCGGTGCTCGGTGCCGGCGCCAGCCAGTTGCGCATCGCCGCGCAGTCGGCAGCCCTTGGCGGCAACATCCGCGTCGGGCTCGAAGACAGTCTGTGGGCCGGCAAGGGTAAGCTTGCCAAATCGAACACCGAGCAGGTGGTGCTTGCCCGCAAGATCATCGAGGGGCTCGGCATGGAAGTGGCGACGCCCGACGAGGCGCGCGAGATCCTGTCACTGAAGGGCGGCGACAAGGTCGCGTTCTGAGGCGGCTCGCCTATCGCCGCACGGTGCCAACAGAGGAGGACGGCATGAAGATCGAAGTCGTGGTGGTCGTTACCGCGCCTCCCCGGCGATGGCGTCCTGCGCGGCAGCCTGTTCGCGATAACCGGCCTTGGCATCAAGGGCGTGGCGGAACCACGCTTCGCCGGATGACGGCAGCTGCAAAAGAGGATAGAGGCGAATAAGGAAAACGAGCGCGCGCTCGATTTCAGATATGGACCCGATGCTTTTCGGCGATCTCGTCCATCGATGGTGGCCACCTCGTTTCATCGCTGGGAGTTTGTCCATGAATTTCGACATTCCCGCCCGCACCGAAGATTACCGCGTCCGCGTTGCCGACTTCGTCGAGCGTGAGATCGTGCCGCTCGAGGCCGACAAGACGTCCTATGACGCACATGGAAATATCGCCTTGCCGCTGCTGGAGACGCTTCGCGCCAAGGCGCGGATGGCGGGCCTGTGGTGCCTGCAGCTCAAGCCCGCATCCGGCGGCGCCGGTCTCGGCAAGATCGACATGGCGGTCTGCTACGAGGAGATGAACCGGTCGATCTTCGGACCCGTGGTGTTCAATTCGGCAGCGCCCGATGATGGCAACATGATGGTGCTCGAGGCGCTCGGCACGCCGGCGCAGCAGGAAAAATGGCTAAAGCCGATTGTCGAGGGCAAGGTGCGCTCGGCCTTTGCCATGACCGAACCGCACCCCGGCGGCGGCTCGGACCCTTCGATGATCATGACGCGTGCTGAACGGCGCGGCGACAAATATGTGGTGACCGGCCGCAAATGGTTCATCACCGGCGCCGAGGAGGCCAGCCATTTCATTCTGATCGCGCGAACCTCGGACGATCCGCGCCATGGTCTGTCGGCTCTGATGTTCCACAAGGACCAGCCGGGCTGGCGCATCATGCGCCGCATAGAGATCATGGGCCCGGAGGAGCATGGCGGGCATTGCGAGCTCGAATTCGATGGGCTCGAAATCCCTGTCGAAGACATGCTGGTTGGCGAGGGCAGGGGCATGAAGGTGACGCAGGTGCGGCTCGGCCCGGCGCGGCTTACCCACTGCATGCGCTGGCTTGGATTGTCCAAGCGTTGCGTCGAGATCGCGCGCGCCTACGCTGCCGAGCGCTATGGTTTCGGCCAGCGCCTCGCCGACCGCGAAAGCGTCCAGCTGAAGCTCGGCGACCTCGCCATGCGCATCGAGATCGGCCGCATCCTGGTGATGAAGGCTGCGTGGGAGCTGGACCGCGGCGGCTTTGCCCGCAAGGAAGTATCGATGGCCAAGGTCCAGGTCGCCAATGTGCTGCATGACGCGGCCGATGTGGCGATCCAGATCAATGGCGCGCGAGGCTATTCCAAGGACACGGTGCTCGAATGGATCTACCGCTATGCGCGCCAGGCGCGGTTGGTCGATGGCGCCGATGAGGTCCACAAGATGGTGCTGAACCGTTTCCTCAACGAGGAGGAGAAGGGCTTCTGGCGCTGGACCGTCGAAGGCGAGGCATAGCGGACGCGGGGTGGCATCTCAGGAGGAAAAGATGCCGTTGAATGCTGATTTCGATCCTGCGGCATTGAAGGGCTTTCTCGCGAACCGCTTCGGCGATGCCGCAATGGCGCTCGAGCGGATCGGCGGCGGGCAGTCCAACCCCACCTACTTCGTCGGCTATGGTCCGCATCGCATGGTGCTGCGCAAGAAGCCGGCCGGGCCGATCCTGCGCGGGGCCCATGCCGTCGACCGCGAGTTCCGCGTGCTTGAAGCGCTCGCAGCGACCAACGTCCCGGTGCCGCGGCCGGTGCTCTATCACGACGGTGTCGAGCCGCTCGGCACGTCCTTTTACTTGATGGAGCGGCTGGATGGTCGCGTTTTCCACGACTGTTCGCTGCCTGGCCTCGTCCCCGCGGAGCGACGCGGCATCTATTTCGGCATGGCCGAAGCGATGGCCAAACTGCATGCTGTCCGTCCCGACGCGGTCGGTCTCGGCGATTACGGCCCGCCCGGCAACTATTTCGAGCGCCAGATTGGCCGCTGGACCCGGCAGCTCAGGGAATCGCCGAGCGACAGAATTCCGGCACTCGAAGCGGTCGCCGACTGGTTGCCGCAGCATCTGCCCACGAATGATGGACGCGTGTCGATCGCCCATGGCGACTTCCGCCTCGGAAATCTGCTGTTCCATCCCGGCAAGCCGGAGGTGATCGGCATTCTCGATTGGGAGTTGTCGACGATCGGCCATCCGCTCGCCGATCTCGGCTTTTGCTCGATGACCTGGCATTCGACGCCAGACGAATATGGCGGCATCCTCGGCCTCGATCATGCCGCCCTCGGCATCCCCAGCCAGCGCGAATTCCTTGACCATTATTTCGCGCATGCCGTACCCACTGCGCCCCTGCAACGCTTCCACCTGGTTTTTTCGCTGTTCCGTTTCGCGGTGATCTTCGTCGGCATCGCCGACCGGGCGCGGGCAGGCAGCGCGGCGTCGGCCGATGCCGCCAGCAAGTCGCCTCTCGCCGGCCGCTTTGCCGCACGTGCTCAAGAGATCATCCAAGGGGCAAGACCGTGGAGCGCCGCCTGAGACGAGCGCTCGCGCCCTGGTCGTTCCCCTACCCGCGGCGTCATCAATCCAGTCCGGAAATCCAGTCCGAGAGGCTTTGCGAAAAACTTCGCGGCACGATGAGTTCGCACGCGGTATCGCCGGTGCGCAGGAACAGCACGGGCACCTGGTGCAAGGATGTCAGCACGGCGCGGCCCGGGGCAGCCGCCGGCGCGCACCAGTCGACGGCGATGCATCTGGAGAGGACCCGCGCGACGCCGTCCCCAGCCATTTTGAAACGCACGCGACCTTCGCCGAGAGAAACCGAACAGCCGAGGTTGGGGTCGACGGCAAGCGAAGGTGCTTGCGCGCCGTCGTCGAGAGCCAGCCACAAGCGGCGAGGCGCGACGCGGATGACGAGGAGACCTTTTTGGCGAACCGTCTCTCCGACTGAGGCAGGAAGTTTCGTGCCGAGCGATGCCGAAAGGTTCGATTCGAATTGCCCCAGCGTGCCGTCCCAGCCCTCGATCTGGATGAGTGGGCAATCGACCACGGACAGGCTGAAATCCGGGCTAGCCATGCAGTCGTTCCCCCTGCGGATCGAGGAATACCGGCGAGACGATTCGGGCACGGACCGTTTCGGCTTTCATCGGATAGACGGCCACGACCTCGCTTCCTTCGCTGGCGACATCGCCGGCAAGCAAGGCCAGCCCGACATAGTGGCCGCGTTCGGGGCTGAAGGTGACGGAGGTGACGCGGCCACGCCCGTGGCCGTAAGGTTTCTCGCCCGGCAGGAACAGGATGGCGCCACCGCGAAGGCGTTTTCCCTCTTCGATGCATTCCAGTCCGACCAGGCGCTGGCGGTCGGGCGCCTGGAAGGCGGGGCGCCGTCGCAGCACGTCGCCGACGAAGCCGGTACGCTTGCCCGCCATGCGGCCGAGGCCAAGATCGTCGAGCGTCGTGCGCCCATCGATGTCAGATCCGGCGACATGGCCCTTTTCGACGCGCAGCGCGCCGAGCGCCTCGACGCCGTAAGGTTTCAGGTCGAGCGGCCTGCCTGCTTCGAGCAGGCGGCTCCAATGCTGTTCACCGGCAGTTGCTCCGACATAGATTTCGTAGGCGCGCTCGCCGGAATAACTGAGGCGCAGGATGCGGAGTGCACGGCCCTGCCATTCGCTTTCGAGCAATCCCATATGCGCAAGTGCCGCATCGGAAACATCGAGAGCGGGAAACGCCGCACTCAGAATTGAGCGGCTTTTCGGTCCGGCAACCGACATCGCCGCCCATTCATCGCTCACCGAAGTCACGGCGACGCGCAAATCCGGCCACGCCGTATCGAGCAGGAACTCGAGACGTGACAGCACGTCGGCGGCCTTGGCGGTCGAGGTGGTCATGAAGAACCGGTTCTCGGCCAGCCGCGTCGTGGTGCCGTCGTCGAAGACGATGCCGTCGTCGCGCAGCATGACGCCGTAGCGCGCATGGCCAACCGGCAGTTTGGCAAAGCCGTTGGCGTAGATGCGATCGAGGAAAATCGCGGCATCCGGGCCCTGGACATCGATCTTGCCGAGGGTGGAGATGTCCATCAGGCCTGCGGCCTGGCGCACACTCCGCATTTCGGCGACATAGGCTTCGTTCACGTCGAGCCCGGATTGCCTGTAGAAATAGGGCCGCATCCAGAGCCCGACCTCCAGCATCTCGGCGCCGTTCGCCATGTGCCAGTCGTGCATCGGCGTGCGGCGGATCGGCTTGAAATGATGGCCGATGGCGCGCCCGGCAAGCGCACCGATGGCGATCGGCGTATAGGGCGGTCGAAAGGTCGTGGCGCCGGTCTCGGGGATCGTTGCGTTGCGCAGCGCCGCCATCGAGGCCAGCGCCGAAAAATTGCTGGTCTTGCCCTGGTCGGTGCCCATGCCGAGCGTGGTGTAGCGCTTCAGGTGCTCGACCGATTCATAGCCCTCGCGATGGGCGAGCTCGATATCCCCGGTCGTCACGTCCATCTGGAAATCGACGAAGGCTTTTCCACGTCCAGCGGCCAGGGCCTCGCGAAGCGGGGCCGCGGCGGTCTCGCCGAGATCGAGTTTCGACGGAGCAGGCACCGGCGCCGACTTGCCGCATGCTGCCGCGGTGCCGGCGCGATGACCGTCCTCGACGGCATCGGCGGTCGAATAAATTCCCATCATCGAGCCGGCGCCGAACCGGTCCGCCGGAAACGCCCCCGGCACGAAGCCGCCAATGTCATTGCGATATTGAGGTTTGACGCCCAGGTGCGAAGTGAGATGCACGGTTGGCGACCAGCCGCCGGATACGCAGACCAGGTCGCAGGCGGCCTCGGACTGGCCGTCCGGTCCGTTGAGCGTTGCCCGCCTGACGGCATGGCCGCCGTTAAGGTCGACGATGCGCGTTGCGGCCCGCACCGTCACGCCGAGCCGTGCGGCTTCTGCGGCAAGTGCGGCGGGCGGCGCTGCACGCAGATCGGCAACCGTCACCTCTGCTCCGCCTGCGGCATAGTCGAAGGCGATGCGCCAGGCGCCGTCATTGGTGGTGGCGACGATGATTTTTTTGCCGGGCAGGATGGCGAAACGGTTGAGATAGGTCCGGGCGGCCGACGCAAGCATGACGCCGGGTCGGTCGTTGTTGGAGAATACCATTGGCTGCTCGATGGCGCCGGTGGCGAAAACGATCGAGCGGGCGCGAACCATTGTGAATGTCTGCAGCACTTCGCCGGCCAGTTGCGGATTGCTTGGGTCGCGTTGCTCGACCAGTCCGATGACATTGCCGTCATAGATGCCGAAAGCGGTCGTCCGCTTCATCAGAGTGACGGTTTCGGAGCTCTCCAGCTCGGCCTCGGCCTGTCTCAACCATGCGGCCGCTGCGCTGTCGGACGGCTCCGCCAGAAGCTGACCGCCGAGCAGGAAATCCTGCTCGATCAGCGCGACCCGCGCGCCGGCCGCTGCGGCAGCACGCGCCGCCGACAATCCAGCCGGGCCGCCGCCGACGATTGCGACATCGGCAAAGGCATGATTGATGTTGTAGCGGTCGGGATCAGGGCCGCTGCCGGCTCTGCCCAGCCCGGCCGCCTTGCGGATAAAGTGCTCGTAGAACATCCAGGCGCGGCGCGTCGGACCCATGAAGGTCTTGTAGTAGAAGCCGGCCGAAAGGAACGGCGCCAACAGGCCGTTGACGCTTTGCACGTCAAAGGCAAGCGAAGGCCAGCGGTTCTGGCTCTCCGCGACTAGGCCGTCTTGGAGTTCCAGCGTCGTCGCCGGCAGGTTCGGCTGGCGCCTGCCTGCGGTTGCAAGCGTGACCAGTGCATTCGGCTCCTCGGCCCCGGCGGAAAAAATGCCGCGTGGACGATGATATTTGAAGCTGCGCCCGACCAGCGTGACGCCGTTGGCGAGCAGTGCGGAGGCAAGCGTATCGCCGCGATATCCGATCAGGCTCCGGCCGTCGAAGGTAAACTCGACCGGCTGCTCGCGGTCGATACGGCCGCCCATCGACAACCGCTTGTGGTTCGAACTCATGCCGGTGATTTCCTGGCCGGTGGTTTCCTGGCCGACAATTTCCTGGCCAGCTCGACCGATGCGATGGCGTGGTTGCGCGTGTCGCGTTCGACCACCAGCCATTGGCGGCAGCCGGTCACGTGCTGCCAGAACTCGCGGTGCAGGCCAGCCGGATTTGTCCTGACATAGACGTAACGGTACCAGGCCTCGGGATCGGGATCGTCGTGCGCCGGACGCGTGACGGAAGCGTCGCCGCCGTAGCGGAACTCGTCATGGTCGCGCAGACCGCAGCAGGGGCATTCGATGCGCAGCATTGTCTTGCGCCTCCTATTGCAGCCAGGCTGAGGGGCCGGCGCCAGCCTCGTCGAGCGTGTGGCCGGTGCGGAAACGATCGAGCCCGTAGGCTGCGATCAACGGGTGCGGCTTGCCGGTGGCGATCGTGTGGGCGAAGCACCAGCCGGAAGCCGGCGTCGCCTTGAAGCCGCCATAGCACCAGCCGCCGTTGAGATAGAGCCCCTCGATCGGCGTCGGGCAGATGATCGGGCTGGCATCAGGCGTCATGTCCATGACGCCGCCCCAATGGCGCAGCAGTCGGATGCGCGAAATGCACGGCATCAGAGCGATCGCCGCCTCCGCCACTTCGCGCACGACGCCCAGATTGCCGCGCTGGGCGTAGGAATTGTAGCCGTCGAGATTGCCGCCGAAGACCAGCCCGCCCTTGTCCGACTGGCTGACGTAGAAATGATCGGCGCCATAGGCGACAACATGGTCCACCAACGGCTTCAGCGGTTCGGTGACAAAGGCCTGCAAGACGTGGCTTTCGATCGGCAGTTCCAGGCCGGCCTTGGCGCCGAGCACGGATGTATGACCGGCAACAGCGAGGCCGACCTTGCCGGCGCCGATCCGGCCTTTCGTCGTTTCGACGCCGACGATCCTGTCGCCGTCGCGGAGGAAGCCTGTCACCTCGCAGTTCTGGATAATGTCGACGCCATGGCCGTCGGCGGCGCGCGCATAGCCCCAGGCGACGGCGTCGTGGCGCGCCGTGCCCGCCCGGCCCTGGAAGATAGCGCCATGGATCGGAAAGCGGGCCGTATCGGAAAAATCGAGATAGGGCACGAGACGGCGCACCTCGTCGCGGTTGAGGATGTCGGCATCGATGCCGTTCAGCCGCATGATGTTGGCGCGGTGGCTGAAGCCGTCGAGCTGGTCGGCGGAATGCGCGGTGACGAGCTGGCCGCGCTGCGAGAACATGACATTGAAGTTCAGCGCCCGCGACATGTTCTCCCAGAGTTTCATCGAGAATTCGTAGAACTGGGTGTTGCCGTCGAGCAGGTAGTTGGAGCGGATGACGGTGGTGTTGCGGCCGACATTGCCGCCGCCGACATAGCCCTTTTCGAGCACCGCGACGTTGCCGATGCCGTGGTTCTCGGCGAGGTAGAAGGCGGTAGCGAGGCCGTGTCCACCGCCGCCGATGACGATCACGTCGTAGGACGGTTTTGGCTCCGCTGCCCGCCAGGCGCGCTGCCAGTTCTTCTGGCCAGACAGCGCGTTGCGGAAAATCGAAAATGCCGAGTAGCGCGCCATGCCTGCGGCCTATCGAACGATCGGGCCGGCCGGCGTGCGGGTAAGCACTTCGGCGCCTGCATCGGTCAGAAGCACGGTGTTGGAGACGAAGTCATCGCCGCGGCCGGTGCCCATCAGCCACGACAGGATGTGGAAGCTCATCCCGGTCTCGATTTCGAGATCGGAATCGTGCCTCAAGCCGGTCACCGAATTGCCGCCGGTCCATGATGGCGGCTGGCCGGCGCCGACCAGATAGCCGCAGTGATGGCGGCGATAGTGGGAAAGACCGGCCTCGTCGGCAACGGCCTGCCAGGCGGCGTAGACGTCGCGCGCCCTGGCGCCGGGCCTGAGTGCCTTGAGGACGGCATCGAACGCCTTGGCGGTCACCTCCGCCATCGCAGCGTCTTCGTCGCTGATATAGCCGATGCGAACGAGCCGGCCGAGCGGCGCGTGATAACGCGAAATGCAGCCGGACAGTTCGACGAAGACTGGCTCGCCCTTGCGGTAGATCCCGTCGCCCCAGGTCGTGTGCTCCTCGCCCAGGCGGGCGGCCGGGCGGATGAAAGGTCCGAAGCCCGGAGCATGACCGCCGGCGCGGATCATCGCCGCAACGCATTGGGCCGCAACCTCCCGTTCGGAGGCGCGGTCCGAGATCGCGGCGATTGCAGCGCCGGCGGCGGCGTCGGTCACTTGTGCCGCCTGACGCATCAGCGCCTGTTCCTCGGCGCTCTTCACTCGCCGCATCCTGTCGACCAGCCCGGAAACATCGCTCCATCTGGCATCGGCCTGCGTCTGGAGTGCGACGGCAAGCCCATGGCTGAGGCCGGCCGTCCAGTATTCGAGGCCGATCCGCTTGCCGGACAGGCTGAGCTCCGCAAGCACCCGCGCGGCAAGGTCGGCCGCCGTTTCGCTGTCGGAATGGCCGCGGAATTCCGCTGCCGTCACCTGTTTCTCGATCGTCACCCTTTCCATCGAGCGGGTGACCAGGACAGGTTTCCCTTCGAGTGGGACGATCAGCAGGTGAGGGGCAAAATATCCCCAGTGATCGAGCCCGGTGAGGTAAAAGACGTTCTCCGGCGAAGCAAAGACCGTCGCGTCGAGCTCGCGCTCGGCCAGCGCCGTGCGGACCCTGACAAGGCGGCCGGCGATTTCGGCTTCGGAAAACGGATTACGGTCCATCAGGCGTCCTCGTTCTGGTTACCGGTTTCGTTGCCGGCATGATCTTTCGTCAGTGACCGGCTTCCAGTCCCCATGCTCAGTCGATGACGATGAGTTCGCGCGCCACGTCGCAGAGGCGTTCGCCGCCGCGATCCGTGACGACGAAGGATTCCGAGATGGCGATGCCGAAATCGTCGAGCCAAACGCCGGCCATGAAATGGAAGCACATCCCGGACTGCATCTTGGTGGTGTCGCCGGGACGAAGACTTGCGGTGCGTTCGCCCCAATCGGGCGGGTAGGCGAGCCCGACCGGATAGCCGACGCGGCTCTCCTTCTTCAGCCCGTTCTTCCTCAACACTGCCTGCCAGGCGGCTTCCACCTCTTCGGCGGTGTAGCCGGGGCGGGCCATCTCAAGGCCGGCGTCGACGCCCTCGACGATCGCCTTGGCCATGTCGACGAGGACTTGCGGCGGCTTGCCGAAATGCACGGTCCGCGTCAGCGCCGCATGATAGCGCCGCCGCACCCCGGCGATCTCCAGAATGGCGAGGCCGCTGTCCGGCAGCGGCGCGTCGGACCAGGTCAGATGCGGCGTGCTGGTGCCCTCGCCGACGGGCATCAGCGGACAGATCGCGGCATAGTCGCCGCCCGCTCCGGGCACGCCCGTGATCTGTGCGTGATAGATTTCCGCAATGACATGGTTCTGCGGCACGCCGGGCCGCATTTTTTCTATGGCGCGTTTCATGGCGTGTGTGCAGATCGCACCGGCCTCGCGGATCAGCACCAGCTCGGCTTCGGATTTGACCAGCCGCGCCCAGTTGACGAGATCGTGGTTGTTGGCGAAGTGCGCGTCAGGCAACCCGCTGACGAGATGGGCATGGCAGCGCGCGGTGTAATAATGCGCGTCCATCTCGACGCCGATGCGGGCGTTTCCCCAGCCACGCGACCGGATCAGCTGGGCGAGTTCGTCATAGGGGTGTTCGACGGGCTGCTGCACCAGCCGTTCCGAGAACGGCACGATGTTCTTCTCCGGCAGGCCGGTGGTCAGGCGTGCGCTCCTGGCGTCCTGCGCCCTGCCGAACCAGATCGGCCGGTCTTCCCTGAGATGGACGAGCACGCATTGCGGAACATAGAACGACCATCCGTCATAGCCCGTCAGCCAGCACATATTAGCTGGGTCCTGACAGATGATGAGGTCGAAGCCGGCCTTCTCCATGCGTGAGTTCACGCCGGCCAGGCGCTGCGCACACTCCGCTTGCGTTAAAGTCCCGAAACCGCTCGCGCTCGCCACCGAAATCCCACCTGCCAGTACGCTGGTTTTTTCTCAAATTGTGCACAACTGGCAATAATGTGTGGTCTGATTACGAATTATTGCCAGATTTCTGTAGTTTTTATATCTTAGCTTGCACAATGTCTAGGGCAGTTGTATACGTCTTGACTGGCAGGTGTCGACCTCGAAGAAGGCCGCGCCCGGGAATATCAGTCAGTTGTTCAATGGGAGAAAAGCATGTTCAAATCATCGATATCGCGCCGGATGGTCGTGAAAGCCGCCGCCTGCCTCGCGCTTGCCGCGACATCATTCACGGCGCTGCCCGCTTATGCGGAAACCACCCTCGAACAGGCCAAGAAGGACGGCTATATCCGCGTCGGCTTTGCCAACGAGGCGCCGTTCGGTTACGCCACGCCTGACGGCAAGCTGACCGGCGAAGCGCCGGAAGTTGCCAAGGCGGTACTCGCCAAGATGGGTATCGCGCAGGTTGACGGCGTGCTGACCGAGTTCGGCTCGCTTATCCCAGGTCTCAAGGCCGGCCGCTTCGATATCATCGCCGCCGGCATGTTCATCAATCCGAAGCGCTGCGCCGAGATCAATTTCTCCGAGCCGTCCTACGGCATCGGTCAGGCCATGCTGGTGGCAAAAGGCAATCCGAAGGGCGTGAAGGACTTTTCCAGCATCAAGGAAAACCCGGATCTCAAGCTCGCCGTGATGGCCGGCGCCGTCGAGGGCGGCTATGCCAAGGATGCTGGTGTCGCCGCCGGGCAGATCGTTGCCTTGCCCGACCAGTCCAGTCTGGTCGCCGCCGTCCAGTCGGGCCGTGCCGACGCTGCCGCGCTAACCGCTCTTTCGATCGCCGACATGGCCAAGAAGGCCGACGGCGTCGAATCGACCAAGCCGTTCGGCGAGGTTGCCGGCAAGTCGGTGAAAGGCCATGGCGGCTTCGGCTTCCGCAAGGAAGATACCGACCTGCAGGAGGCGTTCAACGCCGAGCTGAAGACGTTCCTCGGTTCGCCGGAGCACATCGCGCTGGTCGAGCCGCTCGGCTTCGGCAAGGACTACCTGCCCAACAAGACCACCGCGGAGCTTTGCGCGGGCAAATAGGTTCCCAACTGCTGGCGGCGCGAAAGCGCCGCCCCTTTTTCCTGGGGGAATCCGCATGGGAATCCGTACGCTCGTTGCCATGCTGGTCGTCGCGCTTGTCGTGATCGGTGCCTTGGCAACGCAGGAATCTTACAAAGTGTTTATGCCGGGGCTGCTGCAAGGCGCGGTCCTGACGATCGAGATCGCTATCCTCGGCAGCCTGCTGGCAATCGTGATGGGCGTGCTGGCGGCGCTGGCAAGGATGTATGGCCCGGCGCCGCTCAAATGGCTGGCCACGGTCTATGTCGAGATCTTCCGCGGCACCTCGGCGCTGGTGCAATTGTTTTGGCTGTTTTTCGTGCTGCCGCAATTCGGTGTCACGCTCAACGCATTTCTGGTTGCTGTCCTGGCGCTCGGCCTGAACGTTGGTGCTTACGGATCGGAAGTCGTGCGCGGCGCGATCCAGTCCGTCGCCCGCGGACAGTGGGAGGCGTCTACCGCATTGAACATGAGCCGCCCCCAGATGCTGCGCCGAATCATCCTGCCGCAGGCTTTCGTCGCCATGATCCCGCCTTGGGGCAATCTGTTCATCGAGCTTTTGAAATCGACAGCGCTGGTCTCGCTGATCACGCTCTCGGACCTCGCCTTCAAGGCGCAGCAAATGAACCAGAACACGTTCAAGACCATTCCGATCTTCACCCTCGTCCTGCTGATGTACCTGGCAATGTCGCTGGTCGTGACCATCGGCATGCGGCTTCTCGAAAGGCGGGCTTCGCTCGGATTGGCGCGGGGGAAGGCAGCATGATCTGGGACTGGGCATTTGCTTTTGAAATCCTGCCGGTGCTCGCCAGCGCTGCCATCGTTTCCATCGAGGCGACGCTGATCGGGTTTGCGCTTGCCGCCTCGCTTGGCCTGGTGCTGGCGGTGGTCCGCATCGCCGTGCCGTGGACCGGCTGGACGATTTCGGTGCTGGTCGAACTGATCCGGTCGACCCCGTTGCTGATCCAGATATTCTTTCTCTATTTCGTCTTTCCGAAATTCGGTGTCGTGCTCGACGCCTTCACCGCCGGGGTGCTTGCCATCGGTATCCACTACGCTGCCTATTGTTCCGAGGTCTATCGCGCCGGTTTCGACAACATCCATCGCGGCCAGTGGGAAGCCTCGGTCGCGCTCAATCTGTCGGCCTGGACGACGTTCCGCGACATCATCATTCCGCAGGCGATCCCGCCGATCGTTCCGGCGCTCGGCAACTATCTAGTTGCCTTGTTCAAGGAGACGCCATTGCTTTCCGCAATCGCCGTGCTGGAGCTGATGCAGACGGCCAAGATCATCGGCTCCGAAACCTTCCGCTACACTGAGCCGATGACGCTGGTCGGCCTGTTCTTCCTTGCCATGAGCCTGGTTTCTGCCGCGCTCATTCGCTCCCGAAGGCCTGCTCAACCGGAGGACCATGCGATGACGGAACAACCGATGGTCCACTTCGACAATGTTTCGAAACGCTACGGCGCGCTGACCGTTCTCGACGGGCTCAATCTGGAAATAGCACGCGGCGAGAAGGTCTCCATCATCGGCCCTTCAGGTTCCGGCAAGACCACGGTGCTGCGCATGCTGATGACGCTGGAGACGATCAATGACGGCGTCATCTGGGTCGAAGGCGAGCCGCTCACCCACATGGAGAGGAACGGCAAGCTTGTTCCCGCCGATCTCGCGCACATCCGCAAGATCCGCGCCAAGATCGGCATGGTGTTCCAGTCGTTCAACCTGTTCCCGCACATGACGGCGATGCAGAACTGCATCGAGGCCCCGATAACCGTGCTCGGCATGAAGCGCGCCGATGCCGAGGCGCGTGCGGCCGAGCTGCTCGACATGGTCGGCTTGTCGGAGAAGAAGGACCACTATCCCTCGCAGCTTTCCGGCGGCCAGCAGCAGCGTGTCGCCATCGCCCGCGCTTGCGCCATGCGGCCCAAGATCATGCTGTTCGACGAAGTGACCTCGGCACTCGACCCCGAACTCGTCGGCGAAGTGCTTGAAGTCATCCGAAAACTCGGTAGGGAACATGACCTCACCATGCTGATGGTCACCCACCAGATGGGATTTGCCAAGGAATTCTCCGATCGTGTCTGCTTTTTCCATGCCGGCAAGATCTGCGAGCAGGGGCCGCCAAACGAGTTGTTCGGCGCCCCCAAGAACGAGCGGACGCGGCAGTTCCTGCACGCTGTCCTGGAGGCTGGATGACGCTTGAGACGGATGCCACGCCCCTAGCCGCGACCGCCGCACAGCCGCGCCCGCTGTCGGCGCGGGAGCGGTTCGAGCGTATCTACCGGATACTGCGCGACCGCATCTGCCTGCTCGACTACGCGCCAGGTAGCCATCTCTCCGAGGAAGAGCTTGCCCAGGAATTCCAGATCAGCCGCACGCCGGTTCGCCGTGTCCTGGCGCGCCTCGAATCCGAGGGTCTGGTTCAATCCGTCCATGGTGTCGGCACGATCGTCACCGACGTCGACATCGAGGAATTGCAGCAGGTCTATCACTTGCGCCTGGAGCTGGCGCTCCTCGTCGGCAAGCTTTCGCCGATCCCGCGCACGGCGGACGACCTCGACCGGATAAGGGCACTCATCGCGCGCTGCGATTCCGATGTGCTCAATCCCGACCAGCGCGCTTTCCTGCGCCTCAACATGGATTTTTTCTACGAGCTCACCGCGATGACCGGCAACCAGCCGCTGCGCGAGATCAGCGAGCGCCTATATTTTCAGGTCGCGCGCGTCGTCCTGAAGATGATGCCGCAGTTGGGCCTTGTGGAGGAGTTCACTGCGTTCCGCCGCGAAATGGAAGAGGTGCTTGCCGCCGCCGAGATCGGCGACTGGGAGTCCATCGGGCATATAAGGCGAGCTCATATCTCGATGAGTTTTCGCCGCATGATGCGTCATGCAGGCGAGGCCAGCATGTCGGGTGGAACTCTGTAATTTACGTTTGACCTGGCGCACGCCCGGGTCACGACCGGTGGGCACCGCTTCGTCGGCCGGCGACCAGCTTCAGCCAGGGCGCAAAATGGAAGGCGCTCATCAGCAGGTACATCATCGCCATTTCGTTCAGCGGCGACGCATCTTGCGCAGCGCAGATCATGTCGGCATCACCGGTAACGGCCGTCAGCAGCGCCATGATTGCGAAGGTGGCGCGGCCCCCCCCCCTATCCAAGGGGCCCCCCCCCCGGGCGGGGGGGGGGGGGGGGGGGAATAGGGCGCAAACCAGGCCGAGGGGGGGGGCGGTTTGGGGGGGGGGGGGGGTT